>CAZLNA010000363.1:0-2748 GCA_964560485.1 uncultured Desulfobacula sp.
ACCTGACCCGTTTTGGACTGATCCCCATGACGCCTGTTGAGCGCGAAAAGTATCGTGGTGCAGCCGCAAGGCTGTTAACTCTGGATGCACAGGAACTGAGAAGCCAGAATTAAAAAAGGCCGGGTCATTGACCCGGCCTTGATTGTAAGATGACAGATTTTCCTGCCTACTGAACCAGGGGCACGGTCAGGCCACCGTCCATGAGAAAAAGAACGCTGGCATCTTTGCCTTTTTCCTCGATCGCAGCGTCAAGAGCGGCCTGAAGCTTGCTGAACGGTTTGATAAAAAGCTTTGACATCTGTTCCGGTTCCACATCGGTTACGCCCCACATCTGGGCCCACAAACCGATTTCAGCCATCTTGGCTGCCTTGTGGTATCCCAGGACATACCCTTTTTCTATGGTGTCCAGGGCTCCCTGGGGGGTATCAGATGAGCCGAGAAGATCGGCAAAGGCTTTTCCGCCGATCCCGCACCGGCATTTGGCCACCAGGATCATGATCCCGTTTTCTTTCAGGGCGAGTTTGGCATTGTCAATCCCTTTCTGGGCCTGGTAAAGGTCAATGTCCTGGGGAAATTTAACCACAGATACTACAATATCCGCCTTTTCCTTGAGTGGCGCGGCAAAGACCTCGTTGGCCTGGTCGATGGCTGCATAAAAGGAATCATGGATATGGCCGCAGCAGGTGGCATAAACCTTGTGGTGCTTGTCCAGGACGGTCATGATGGAGAAAATTTCCTGTTTAACCGTTTTGATGGCATCGATCATGTCTTCATGCACCGGGTTCCCTTCCAGTGCCAGCGCCTTGGCTTCCGGGACCAATGCCAGTTTATGGTTGGCGGTAATGGTGTCATATCCGGCAATGCCGGGCAGAAAGGACTTGCGGCCGCCGGTATATCCGGCAAAATAATGGGGCTCGACAGAGGAGATGATGATGATCTTGTCTGCCTCAACCCCTGCCTTGTTCACGTTCATGGGGGTGCCGTTGCTCGAATCTCCCAGATAGACCATCTCTTCGGATTTTCTGGCATCATGCACAATGATCCGGTCTTTCACCTGGGGATAATAATCACCAAAAATCTGGACATACTCTTCTTCAGACGGTCCGCGGTGTGCGCCAGTGGCAATGATGAAATTATAGTCAGTCTGTTTGAGATCATCAAAAATGAATTCCAGGATTTTTTTGGTCGGGGTGGGGCGGGTGGCGTCATTGACAATCACCAGCACTTTTTTGGCATCACTTAAAAAATCGGTGAAGGACTTGCTGTTGATGGGCGCCTGGATGGCGGCCTTGATATTCTCATTTTCATTTCCAATTTCAACGTCATTGGCTTCTAAAAATTCCACAGCTGTATCATCGGCAAGGACGGCAGCCATGCTGCCGTCCTTGCCGTAAGGAACTATTATTTTCATTTTAAACTCCTGTATTACCGGATGGGTCCCATTTTATTGAGTTTGTCGATGAAGGTATCAATCTCCGCCTGAAACAGGGTTTTATCCCCGGCAGGAATCTGGACCAGCTGGACGCGCTCCGGATCGATATTGATTTTTTCAAAGGTCTTTTTAAGATTATTCACCGTGTTGATGGCGTTCAGGTTTCCACCGTGCTGGCATTCATCATCCGGGCAGCAGGCAGCCAGGACACCCCATGCCTTGTGTAAAAAAGGCGCCATGAGGGTCTGGGCCTGAAGTCTCCCGCCGCACATATTGACCAGGATTTCATACCCTTTGTCCTCAATTTCAGACGCAGGCATTTCAGATGCCTGGAGGTCGGGAAAATAGGACCAGTTACAGGCAAAAACAATGGCTTTGGCTGCCTGATGAGAGTTCAGAAAATCGTTGGCCCGCTGGAGCAGGTCGTCCCGGTTGGTTCCGAAAGAGTTTTCAATCACGGCTGCACCGGCCGGGCAGGCCTCCAGGCAGATACCGCAGGACTGGCATTTTGCCGGGTCTGTGACAATGTCCTTGCCGTCATGGGAACGGGCATCGTGGGGGCAGGCAGCGATGCAGATCAGGCAGCGTGCACAGTTGAGCCGGGTAATGGAGGTGGTGCCGGGCCCGTTGAACCCGAGTTCTTTAAGGTCTTTTCTGGCATCTGTAAAGATATCGGTCAGTTTTACGCCGGACGAGCAGGCGGCTTCACAGCGTTTGCAGTAAAAACATGAGTAAAGTTTGTCTGCTGAAGATTCGCTGGGCTCGACTTCTCCGGACAGCAGCCCAAAGGCGGTAATGACTTTTGCGCGGGGCGCATCTGATTCCCAGCCCGTATGTTTAAACATCGGACAGTGTTCAAAGCAGTATCCGCAGCGAATGCAGGCAGCCAGGGTCCCTTGCCATTTTTCAAGATGCTTATATTCTATTGTCTTTGTTTCCATAAGATGTAACCCTTTACTGTTAGCTGTTCACAGAATATCTCAGATTGGTTGCCGTTACCCAGTCTTCAGGTGCCTGCATAAGCTTGCCGGGATTCAGGATGTTGTTCGGATCCAGTGCTTTTTTAATGCTGGCCAGAAGTCCGATAGAATCAGATTTTTCAACCTTGAACGATTCCGCTTTGGACAGGCCGATGCCGTGTTCAGCAGACGTGGTTCCGTTCACAGACCGGACAAAATCATAGACCTCGGTAATGGCGGCTTTAGCAGAGGCCCACTGCTCTTTTCGTTTGGTATCCATCAGGATCTTGGTATGCATGCAGCCGGATCCGCAATGACCGTAGGCCGTCATGATAATATTATTTTTTGCCGCGATTT
>CAZLNA010000364.1:0-2747 GCA_964560485.1 uncultured Desulfobacula sp.
CAGACTTCCTGACCGGTCTTGTTCCTGATCTTCATTTCAAAATCCTTGATGGAACGATGCCGGTCAAGCAGTCTGGCAATCTGTTCAGGTGTCCGCCGGTCCCCGGGTTCGGGCACATGAAACTCAAGGACATTGTGGCCGATCAATTCGTCCGGTTCATACCCGGAAAGGACCGACGTGGTCCGATTGCACTTGATGATCGTCCCCTGGCTGTCCAGTGAAAAATAGGCGATGGGAGCATTTTCATACAGGTCCTGATATTTTTTCTCATTGGTGATCAGCCGCTGAGAGGCCAGGCGGAGCTGTTTTTCCTTTCTCCTGAGAAGATGTCCGCCCCGGCGGCCTTTGAGCTGTCCCAGTGCGGCAAGTGACGCCACCTCCACCAGGTGGGTCAGCAGATCAAAAGTCTGTTTAAGTTTATCCTCCCGGATAAACCGCCCGCCGGACCGGACCATCAGTCCGGGATCCACAGTGTTGGCAACAAGAATCCCGTAATCCGGGATATAGATGGAAACAAAATTTTCCGCTTTAAAGTGGCGGATGATATTCAGATCGACTTTCAACTCAAAATTCGTCCGGTTGATCATGATCCCGTTGTAGTTATACAGCGGCATGGCGTAATAATCGTCATCGATCTGGTAAACATCTCTGGCAACATCCGGGCAGAAGACCACGGAAACACCGTTTCGGTAATAGTTGGCACAGGCCCTGAGCATATAGGCAATCATGCCGTCATTTTCTGCCAGTGTCCCGTTCGGCCCGGTTTTATAAAAATGAATCGGGCTTAAATTTTTAAGGGATACGATGAAACGACCCAGGTGCTTGAACAGCCTTCCTTTTGCCCCACGGCCGTCAAACATGTCGGCCACACCCCGGTCCCATTCACTGTTGGGAAGAAATTTCACCCGGGAAACATTGGTTCCATAAAGAATACCGATCCGCTCTGCCTGGAGCAGGGTCACAGCAACTTTTAAAAGTTTTTTGAACGGATTCCCTTTTTTGAAAAAACTTTTTTCAATGCGGTCGATATTAATTGAAGGCAATATGTCAATCCCCTGATTTTTTACTATATCTCATAGATTGGGACAGCCTTGATCTGCCCATCAAACCAGCAAAATTAATAAAGGTCAAGCCCCTAATGGTGTATATTTTAAAGGCAATCTGAATTTTCCGGGTTGAAAACTTCATGGTTATTCATTATCAATAAGAATCACCTCAATTAAAATTTAAAGAACCAGCCAATGAATACTGCCACAAAACGAATCGTCACCCGGCCTGATTTTGACGGGATTGTATGCGCGGTCCTGCTCAGAGACGCCGAAAACATTCATACCGATATTTTCTGGGTGGAACCCAATGATATCCAGGCCGACCGGGTTGAAATCAAACCCGGGGATATCCTGGCCAATCTCCCCTACTCACCGGTCTGTGACCTCTGGTTTGACCATCATATTTCAAACCGGCCGGAAGGGGATTTCAACGGCGCATTTGAAGTCGCACCTTCAGCCGCCCGGGTGATCTACCAGTATTACCAGGACAAAGGCATCCTCGATGACCGGTATGACGAACTGATTTACCATACTGACATTATTGATGCCGCCATGCTGAACCAGGACCAGGTCCAGTGTCCGGAAAATTATCCGTTTATTCTTTTGTCCATGACCATTAAGAACCAGGGAGACGGAGACAAAGCCTACTGGGACCTGCTGGTTGATCTGCTGAAAGAAACGCCGGTTCAAACCATCCTTGAGCATCCGGATGTCCAGGAGCGGTGCAAAGAGGTGATCGACGAAAATGCCCAGTGGGAAAGCCATTTGAAAGCCCATACCCGGGTGGAGAACCAGATTTCCATCACGGATTTCCGGTCCCTGGACGAGGTGCCCACGGGAAACCGGTTTTTAAGTTACTCAATTTTCCCGGAAAGCATTGCCAGTGTAAAAATCAGATACGGATCAGATCGAAAAACGGTTCAAGTGAGCATCGGCCAGAGTATTTTCAACCGCCAGTGCAACGTCAATATCGGACAACTGCTCTCTCGGTACGGCGGCGGCGGCCATGCCGGTGCCGGCGGGTGTACCATGGAACTGGATACGGCGGATCAGTTTATTGAAGAAATTTTGCAGGTGATGTTTGAAAATAAGCCTATAGAGTAATTATGTAACGAGTCTGTAGAAAAAGCGATTCTCAACAAAGATATGTTGCAGCTTTTTTTAGTTTACTCTCTTTACTGATGAGTTGGTTTAATTCGGTTCGTTTCAAAAATTGCAGATCCCTGCTACTTGATGGCCTGTCTGGCCCTTTCCATGCCTCCTGTTCTATGCCTCCTGGGGCATTCCATATCGATGGATCTTTTTCAGATTGTGCACAGCACAGAACAACAGCCATTGGCAGTTTACCTTTATTTTACCTCTCAGGCCGAACCGGTTTAAACCGAGTGCATGCCTGATGTTTGCAAAGACAGGCTCAACTGCCCCGATCCGTTTTGAGTAGATCCGTTTGCCCACAGGAGAATCGATTTTCTGTTTCATTTTGTCTGCTGCCGTGGTGGGTGCTTTTCTGCGTTCATGATAAAAGGCAACCTGTCTGACTGTTGTTTTATCTGGATGCCTCAGACAGTGCTCTCTTTTGCTGCAATTGAGGCATGCGCTTTTCGGTGCTTTAAACCGGGTGCTGGTGAACCCTTTTTTATCTGTATACGATCCATTGCGGTACAGCCGTTTGTTTGCAGGGCAGATGCAGTACTTCAG
>CAZLNA010000365.1:0-2745 GCA_964560485.1 uncultured Desulfobacula sp.
ACCATATCCTGGTCCGCCACGAACAGGGCGCTGTCCATGCAGCAGATGCATATGCCCGGGCCAATAAATCTGTCGGTGTGGCCCTGGTCACCTCGGGCCCCGGCGCCACCAACACAGTCACCGGCATCGCGTCCGCCCATTCGGATTCTATCCCCCTGGTGGTTTTCACCGGCCAGGTCCCCACTGGACTGATCGGCAATGATGCGTTCCAGGAAGTGGATATCGTCGGCATTACCCGGCCCTGCACCAAACACAACTACCTGGTCAAAAATGTTGAACAGCTCGGCCCGGTCATCAAAGAAGCGTTTCATCTTGCCCGGACCGGGCGCCCCGGACCGGTTCTGATAGACCTGCCCAAAGACATTGTCCAGACCGTGGTTGATTTCAAGGAACCTGAAGAGATCAATCTGCGCTCCTACAAACCCACGGTCCGGCCCAATAAAAAAATGCTCAAAAAAGTGGCGGATATGATCAGCCAGGCCAGAAAACCGCTCATTTTTGCCGGCGGCGGGGTGATTCTGTCAAAGGCATCAGAAGAACTGACGCGCCTGGCCAGATTAGCTGACATCCCGGTTACTGCCTCACTCATGGGGCTGGGGGCATTCCCCGGTTCTGACCCGCTCTGGCTCGGTATGCTGGGCATGCATGGCACCTTCCGGGCCAATATGAGCGTGGATGCCTGTGACCTGATGATTGCAGCAGGTGTCCGCTTTGATGACCGCGTTACCGGGAAAATAGAAAAATTTGCCACCAATGCCAAAATCGTCCAGATCGATATTGACCCGACCTCCATCCATAAAAATATCGAGGTTCAGTGTCCGATTGTCGGCGACTGCAAAGAGGCGCTCGGCGGAATTGTCAGCCCGCTGGAAGAAAAAAAACCGGACGAGTTCATGAACGACCGATCTGAATGGCTGGGCCAGATTCAGAAATGGAAAGACACCACACCGCTGCGCTATGAAATGAATGACGATGTGATCAAGCCCCAGTACGTGGTTGAAAAACTCTATGAGGTCTCCAAAGGAGAGGCCATCATTACCACTGAGGTCGGCCAGAACCAGATGTGGGCTGCACAGTATTATCATTTTGACCAGCCCAATCACTTCATCACTTCCGGCGGACTCGGTGTCATGGGATTTGGCCTGCCCGCAGCCATCGGCGCCAAAGCGGCCTGCCCTGACAAACTCGTGGTTGATGTGGCCGGCGACGGTTCCATACAGATGAATATCCAGGAACTGATGACCGCTATTGAGTCAAAGATTGACGTCAAAGTCGTCATTCTAAATAACCAGTACCTGGGCATGGTCCGGCAGTGGCAGGAACTCTTTTATGATAAGACCTATTCCTCCACCAACATGGAGAATGCCCCGGATTTTGTCAAACTGGCTGAGGCCTATGGGGCCAAAGGATTCAGGTGCACCCAGCCCAAAGATGTGGAATCGGTTCTCAAACAAGGACTGAACACTGAAGGCACCGTTATCATGGATTTTGTTGTAGACCGTGAAGAATCGGTCTATCCCATGGTTCCGGCCGGTGGCGCCATTACAGACATGCTGTTGGTGTAATCATGTATAGTAAAGGATCAGATAAGATGCAGACCCAGAGCTATTTATTGTCCATCCTGGTAGATGACGAGCCCGGTGTCCTGTCACGGATAGCAGGACTCTTTTCAGGCAGGGGATTCAATATCAACTCGCTGAGTGTTGCCAATACGGCAGAACCGGATGTCTCCCGCATCACCATGGTCACCCGCTGTGATGCCCATATCATTGAACAGATCAAAAAACAGCTCCATAAGCTGATCAACGTGATCACGGTCAATGACCTCACAGACAAGAAATATATTCAGCGCCAGTTGTCTCTGATCAAGGTCAATGCCCAGGCTGAAAAAAAAGCCGAGATTTTAAGGATCGTGGATATTTTCCGTTGCAAGGTGGTGGATGTGGGATCTTCCCATTATACCATTGAAGTCTCCGGCGATCCGGACAAACACGAAGCCATTATTTCCCTTTTCCAGCCCATGGGAATCATTGAAATCGCTTCCACCGGCGCCATTGCCCTGGCCCGTGGAGAAAAGCCAAAGGGACAGAACGGTAAAGGCAGATAACCAATGGAAACCGTAAAATTATACGATACCACGTTAAGGGACGGCATGCAGGGGGAGAATATCTTTTTCTCTCCTGAAGACAAGGTAAAAATTGCCAGAAGACTGGATGATTCCGGTATTCACTATATCGAAGGCGGCTGGCCCGGCTCCAACCCCGGTGCCCAGCATTTTTTTGAAATGGCCCGGCAGACCGACTTCAAACATGCTAAAATCACTGCCTTTGGCGCCACCCGCCGACCGGGCAAAGAGACCCGGACCGATGCCAATCTCAACGCCCTGATAGAGTGCGGGGCTCCTGTACTGACCATTTTCGGCAAAAGCTGGGATCTTCATGTGTCATCCATCATGGAAAACACGCAAGAAGAAAACCTGGCCATGATAAATGAGAGTATTGAATACCTGCTCTCCCATGACCGCGAAGTCCTTTACGATGCGGAACATTTTTTTGACGGTTATAAATCCAACCCTGAATTTGCCATGAAAACCCTTGAGGCGGCGGTTGCGGGCGGAACGCGGTGTCTTGTGCTCTGCGACACCAACGGCGGTTCCCTGCCCTGCGACATTGAAAATGTCACAGCCAAGGTGGTGGCACACTTTAAGCCGACGGTGCCAGACCTGGTTGTGGGCATCCATACCCA
>CAZLNA010000366.1:0-1457 GCA_964560485.1 uncultured Desulfobacula sp.
CAGATTCTTCCAAGCTGGTGAAAAGCCTGGGAAGCATTTACACAGCCCAGCGCAGAACCAAAAAGGGGAAAACAACTGCAAATCAAACCGTCAAATTTGTATCCGATGAGCGGACCAATTCGATCATCCTTCTAGCTGGGGAAGCTGAAACTGCAAGGATCACAAAATTGATTGATATCCTGGATAAGGAAATGCCCAAGGGGGATGAAAAAATCCGTGTCTATTACCTGGAGCACGCCAAGGCTGAAGATCTGGCCACTACCCTGCAGGCAATTCCCACCAAGGGAAATGCTACGCAGAAAAAGGGAGGAGGCGTTAAAAAAGCCCCGCTGCTGTCTTCAAACATTAAAATCACAGCAGATAAGGCTACCAACAGCCTGATCATCATTGCAGACAAGGATGATTACCCGGTGCTGGAAGAAGTGATCAAAAAACTCGATATCCCCAGGGCCATGGTCTATATTGAATGCCTGATCATGGAAGTCAACGCAGACCAGGGACTGAACCTTGGTACGGAATGGCGTTTGTCTGAGGCGTTCAACAATGATGAGGGAGTGTATATCGGTGGATTCGGGGGAACGTCAGACAGCAGCGCATACTCCAATATAGGGGTTGCTGACGGCGGTGCTCTGCCGGACGGGTTTTCTGTTGGTGTGATCGGGAAAAACCTGACCATCGGTGGGGTCACCTTCCCATCCCTTCAGGCGGTGGTCCAGGCGTATAAGACAAACCAGAATGTTCAGATTCTCTCAACTCCGCAGATACTGACCACAGAAAACCAGGAAGCCACAATCATTGTGGGCAGAAACGTCCCCTACCAGACCCAGTCAGCAGCAGAATCAGGGAGCACAACGTATAATTCTTTTGAATATAAGGATGTTGGGATCACTTTGAAAATCACGCCGTCCATCAGCCAGGGGCGGCTGGTGCGGCTTGAGGTCTTCCAGAAAGTGGAGCGGCTTGATTCGGCCAGTACAGACACGGACAACACGCCGAGTACCCTGAAACGGGAGGTGGATACCACGATAATTGTTGAAGACACCCATACCGTGGTGATCGGCGGCCTGATTGATGAAACCTTGAGCCGGCGCGTCGGCAAAACCCCCTGCCTGGGGGATGTGCCGATCCTGAGTTATGCGTTTAAAAGCCAATCATCAGGCAGCGACCGGACCAATCTCTATGTCTTTTTAACACCGAAAGTGGTGAAAAATCCTCTGGAGGCAAAGGAGATTTACAAAAAGAAAAAAGATGAAATCCAGGAATTAAGAAAACAGGAAATCAAGCTGTACGATGACAAAGGTTCTTTAAAAAGCCTTTTATTTGACTAAGGCGGGATAGAAAGATCACAGCCATGATGGATGCATTTTTAAATGAGCTTTCAGGTATTTCAGACCTGACCGAGGATCACCTTGAGCGGTTGCACACGGTGTGTGCGAAAAACCAGCAACGGTTTATAG
>CAZLNA010000366.1:1557-2744 GCA_964560485.1 uncultured Desulfobacula sp.
GATCACCTTGAGCGGTTGCACACGGTGTGTGCGAAAAACCAGCAACGGTTTATAGATGCTGTCTGTGAAACCAAACTGGTGAGCGAAGCGCAGGCCCTTCAGGCGTTGGGCCGACTGTATGCCATTCCCATGGCCCATGAGATCGGTGTTGACCTGGAAATGGGGCCGGGCCTGGATGCGCTGGAAAAAGATTTTGCAACGCACATTTCCCGCAGGTTTTTAAAGACCTACTGCATGGTACCGGTGATTCGGCCGGATGAAACACCGCTGATTGTCCTGCATGATCCAATTGATCTGAATATTGTTGATGATGTGGTCAAAATGGCCGGTCTTGGTGAATATGGCCTGGCCCTGGCGGAAAAAAGCAAGATCATCATGATCATCAATATGCTCTATGATCATGCGGGTGAAGATGTCCAGCAGCTGGTGGATGATATCGAGGATGACGATTCCCTGGTCATCGAGGATATTGAAAAGACGGCCGACCTGCTCGATGATACCAGTGATGCGCCCGTCATCCGGCTGGTGAACCAGATGATTTCAAAGGCGGTCAAGGCCGGGGCCAGTGATATCCATATTGAGCCGTTTCAGGATGTATTAAAGGTACGCTACCGGATTGACGGCATCCTCTATGAGATGCTCAATCCGCCCAAAGCGCTCCAGTCAGCCCTGATATCAAGGGTCAAGGTCATGGCGCGGATGAACATTGCTGAAAAAAGGCTGCCCCAGGACGGCCGTGCCCAGGTCCGGGTGGGCAACCATGAAACCGATCTGAGGATTTCAACCGTGCCCACAACCTTTGGCGAACGCCTGGTCATGCGCCTGCTCAACAAATCAGGCTACTTCATGGCGTTTTCAGAGTTCGGGCTGACACAGGAAAACCAGGATCTGATTCACCAGATTATCCGGCAGAATCACGGTATTGTCCTGGTCACCGGCCCGACAGGCAGCGGAAAAACAACCACACTCTATGCCGGGCTGTCAGAGATCAATTCCCCGGATAAGAGTATCATCACGATCGAAGACCCGGTGGAATACAACCTGCAGGGCATTGGCCAGATCCCTGTCAACCAGAAGACCGGGGTTACCTTTGCCAGGGGGCTTCGATCGGTTGTCCGGCAGGACCCGGATGTGATCCTGATCGGTGAGATCCGGGATATCGAAACCGCGGAAATTGCCATACAATC
>CAZLNA010000367.1:0-2742 GCA_964560485.1 uncultured Desulfobacula sp.
GTATTGTCCTGGCAGACATAGTGGTCCACATCACAGGTGGCGTGGAGGAGCATAAAAATGGGAAGGTCTGAATATTGTTGTTTTACCTGCCGGGCAAAGGCATAGACATTGGTACCGTCAAGGCTCGGCATGGCCAGGATGAGGTCAAACCGTTTCCGGGCAAGCTTGTCAAAGGCCTGGGAAACAGAGGACGCCCAGGTGATCCGTGGCGGGCGGGAAAGGTTCAGTCCCTTGTACTCATTGATGATCCGGGTGGACAGCCGACCTTCTTCTTCCATGATAAATGCATCATAGGGGCAGGAAACAAGGAGGATATCCTCCACCTTCCGTGTCATGAGTTCATGGTAGAGTTTCAGTGATCCTGTCTTTGCTTCAGCCCGGGTTGTCATCATGTGATTCCCATCCGTTTTTCAAGGGTTTCTATCTCTTGTCTTATCTTTTCCTTTTCCTGCGGACTTAAACTGTCGTCTGCCAGCTTTCTCACAAGTCCGAGCAGGATCATTTCCTCTCTGTATTCGTTGCAGGTATATCTGGATGGGGATGGTGTTTTTTTCACAATATAGGTCCTTGAATAGGGTTAATGCAGGTCATACCGGACCAGCCTGCCGTCCAGGCCCCCGATGTTCAGCACCCGTTTCCAAGTGGGGGCGAGGGGGACTTTTTTGATAAATTTGGGTTCGCCAAAATAGATAAATGCCGTGGACCGGCTGCAGCGGGTTTTTAAGAAACTGCCCAGGTCCTGGTAAAATTTGTTCAGGTTTAATTCTTTTCCCATTCGGATCCCGTAAGGCGGATTCGCCACAATGACATGGCTGCTCAACGTGTCTATCTGTCTGAAATCTGTTTCTGCGACATTGACCTGTCCGCCGAAATGAAGGCCCATCAGATTGGTGCGGGCCGCATTGACCGAGTGTTCAGAAATATCAGAACCTGAGATCAATCCCCGGGGCAAAGGCTGTATTTGCGTCATGCTTTCCTGGCGGACCGCTTCCCAGATGTCGGGATCAAAATCCGGCAGGCATTTGAACCCGAAGGAGGACCTGAAAATCTGGGCCGGTACCCGGCTGTAGGCCATTAATGCTTCGCAGAGCAGGGTGCCGGATCCGCACATGGGATCATAGAGGGGTTTTTCACCGGTCCATTCACTGAGTCGGATAATGGCGGCAGCCACGCTTTCCTGCATGGGCGCGGAAACGGTCTCTTCCCTGTATCCGCGCTTGTGAAGCGGTCCGCTGGATGCATCTATGGAAAGGGTGGCCACATTTTTCTGGATATGCAGGTTGATCAGCAGGTCGGGTTCTCTGGCATCTACACTGGGCCGCCGGTTGGTCCGGTCTCTGAAATAGTCGGCAATCGCGTCCTTGACCCTGAGACCGGCAAAATGGGAGTGATCGATCTCAGACTCAGAGACATTGGCGGAAACAGCAAACGTCTTTTTCGGGGTAAGGAATTCCTCCCATTGGATTTTTCTGGTCTCTTTGTAGAGAAGATCCTTGTCTTTGCATGGAAATTCACAGAGCGGAACAAGGACCCTTGACAGCAGCCGGGAGAAATACGTAATCTTGTAAAAAACTTTTTTGCTTGCTTTGAAGCGGATCCCCCTGAAAAATGGCTCAAGCTCAAGTGCGCCCAGCTCTTTGAGTTCTGCCATGGCCGGCTCTATGATGTCGTGGGCAACCTGGGCAAAATACTGGCTGTTTTTTTCATAGCTGTATCTGTATTTTGCCTCTTTTCTTGCTTTGCCCCTTCCTTTTTGAAGAATGCTTTTTTTCGGGGTGGTCATGATACCGTTATCCTGAAAGACGGGTGGTTTTTTATCTTAAACATCTATTTTGCTTTGCACTGATCATACCAGGATTGGCGGGGTTTTTAAATACAGCAGCAAAAATAATGCATCCGGGTTTCACGATCGGTGAGTTAAAAAAAAGATAATGCAGTGGCAGAAACTCAATCGGTGATTAACTTGGGTTATCTGCAGTTCTATGAACCGTTTTAAAAAAGGGGGGAGAGAATGGTGGACACATCTTATCAGGCCTGGGTGGTTGAAAAGGAGCAGGACCAGTATTCAGGACAGGTAAAAACCCTGAATACCGCTGATTTGCCAGAAGGTGAGGTTCTGGTTCAGGTCAGGTATTCGTCGCTCAACTACAAGGATGCCCTTTCTGCAACCGGAAACCCAGGGGTAACCCGGCATTACCCGCACACACCCGGCATCGATGCAGCCGGTATCGTTGCAGAGAGCCTTGATGACAGATTTACGCCCGGCGAAAAAGTCATTGTGACCAGCTATGATCTCGGCATGAACACAGCAGGCGGGTATGGGCAGTATATCCGGGTGCCGGCTGACTGGGTGGTGAAACTGCCTGAAACCCTGAGTCTGAAAGAAAGCATGATTCTGGGCACAGCAGGGTTTACCGCAGGCATGTCTGTTTTCAGAGTGGTAAAAACCATATCCCCGGACCAGGGAGATATTCTTGTAACTGGCGCAACCGGCGGCGTGGGATGCCTCAGTGTGGGAATCCTGGCCGGCCTGGGCTATAAGGTCACGGCCCTTTCCGGTAAAAAAGAGACTGCTTTGCTGGAACAGCTGGGCGCTGTGGCTGTCATTCCCAGAGAGGCGGTTCTTGAGAATGCAGACCGCCCCCTTTTAAAACCGAAATGGGCCGGAGTGATCGATACGGTCGGCGACCCTATCCTTGCCGCAGCCATAAAAGCCACGCAGGAAGAGGGGGTGGTTACCTG
>CAZLNA010000368.1:0-2737 GCA_964560485.1 uncultured Desulfobacula sp.
GGATAAAATGTCAAGATAAGACCGGTTTCCCGCCGCTGATCCCCCGGCCAAGCCAGACCTGCAAAACAGGTGCGCCAGAAAAATGACTTGGCGAATTATTTAAAGAAGACTAAAATATCCGTTATGATTTAATTGATATGCAGCAGAAAGGAAGACTACCCATGCCCGTCATCAGAAACCGGACCCGTTTTATCGTCAGCATCATGCTGATCACCATTTTCTGTTCAAAGGGATGGTGCATCAGCGTGGAGAATCCGATCTCAAAACCGGATACTGAAATTGGCCCGTCGGAAACTGGTGCACCTGTTTTAAAAGATCCCGGGGAAAAATACCGTCTGGA
The DNA here is from genome assembly GCA_964560485.1 of uncultured Desulfobacula sp. GTDB lineage: Bacteria > Desulfobacterota > Desulfobacteria > Desulfobacterales > Desulfobacteraceae > Desulfobacula. Next base: position 341 of record CAZLNA010000368.1, read on the forward strand.
CCACCAGTCCAAAAACCGCATTACCATCATCCCGAAAACCATCATGGAGACCAAAAACAATATCACGCAGTTCAGACTTACCATAACTGAACTGTGGTCGGCACCTGGCAGAGCCATACCGGATCTGGCACAGGCCATGAGGAAATTTGCAGGCAATAAAAACCTCTCTTTTCTGCTGATGCAGTTCATGCTGTTTGCCGCCATTGTCAGCGCAGGTCTTGCAGCTGAGTTTTTCTTTTTTCGATTCATCAAAAAATTGAAACGTCAAGGCCATAAATCAATGCCGACCTGTCTTGGCACCCTGTTTGCCCAGATTTTCGGGCGGCTGATCAAAGACATCACCGGCCTTATTGTCTTTTCAATCACTATTCTCTGCCTGTTTATATTGTTTGTGCCGTCTCCCGGAGTCCTGCATGAACTGGCCATGCTGTTTTTCCCGGCGATCTTCATTGTCCGCATGATCTACCTGCTGCTGACCTTTATCTATTCGCCCAAAGATCCGCAGATGAGAATGGTTCCCCAGGACTGTCTTTCATCCATGCTTTATTTCTGGGGAATACTTGCATTTGTGGCCATCACTGTGGTCATGAAACGCTCACTGTTCCTGCTCAAAGCACACGATCTGTCGCAGTCCGGTTTCATGCTGATGTTCTCAGTCATCGGCCTTTTGCAGTTTCTGATGCTGGCCGCCGTACTTTTTATGGACCGGACCCGGATCACCCGTGTGATCATGAAAAAAAGATACCAGGCCGATGCCGGGTCTCATTCGGATACCGGTACAGTTCAGGCATTATGGCTGACAACCGGCATCATCATCCTGATCACCTTTGAAATCCTGTGGCAGTATAACCTGATCATTCATCAGAAAGATCTGACCCTGCCCCTGCTGCTGACCCTGTTAAGTTTTCCGCTGGGGTCCCTTATCTATTCAATGGGAAGCCGTCTGTTGCTGATCGCCTCCGGACGGGCAGATCTCATGGACCCGCGGGTCATCAACAAAGATATCCTGAAACCGGAGATGGACCTGTTTAAAAAACTGAATATCGAACCGCCTGAACCCACCATTGATGTTAACGGTAAAAAGGAACAGGAACCCTCTTTGCTTGAACCGTATCTGCCGGCCCTGGATAAAACCATGGCACTGTTGATCGGGCTTTTGCTCCTGTTCTGGATTTTCCGGCTCTGGGGAATTGAAATTCCTCTGGGGCTTAAGATCGTGAAATCGGCGTCCACCATATTTGTCACCCTGTTGTTTGCCTATATTTTCTGGGAAGCCGTCAAGGCATATATTGACATGAAAATACGCGAGGAGATGCCGGAAGAGGATGTTGAAGAGGGCGACGGAGAAGGCGGAGCCGGCGGTTCCAGAAAAGCAACCATTCTCACCCTGGCCAGAAAATTCATATTCACCGGCCTGGTCATTGTGGCCCTATTGACAACCCTCAGTGCCTTAGGGATTAACATCGGCCCGCTGCTTGCCGGTGCCGGTATTTTAGGCCTGGCCATCGGGTTTGGCTCCCAGGCGCTGGTTAAGGATATCCTGTCCGGTCTTTTCTTTCTCATCGACGACGCCTTCCGGGTGGGCGATTATATCGAAACCACCGGCATCAAGGGCATGGTCCAGCAGATTTCCCTTCGGTCCATAAAGGTCAGGCACCCCCGGGGCATGCTGTTTACCATCCCCTATGGCGATATGGGGGCTATCCAGAACTTCTCACGCGATTACATCATTACCAAACTTGACATCCGGGTCCGGTATGATGCCGACATTGAGAAAATCAGAAAAATTGTAAAAAAAATCTACAAGGAGATCCTCCTGGATGATGAACTTGCCCCTACCCTCCTGGGAAAAATCAAGTCCCAGGGGGTCAGAGAGATGGATGATTCCGCCATGATCTTGAGGGTTAAATTCAAAACCATCCCGGGCGGCCAGTTCATGATCAGAAAGGCGGTGTTTCATAAAATTCAGGAAAAATTCCGTGAAAACAACATCGAATTTGCCCACAAAAATGTAACCGTTTACCTGCCGCAGGAAACCAAAAAGAATCCGGAACTGGCCAAAGCCGGGGCTGCAGCGGCTGCAGCGGCCGAACAGGCGCAGACACCGGCGCCTGTAAAGGGTTGATCTTGTTTTGTTTCAAGGATTTATGATATATCCCTCAGATTGCTGTCGTTATTTGCGGGAACAAGCTGTGGTCAGAGAATGAATCCGTTCGTAATAAGGAGAGAAAAATAGGCTACATCAATAAAAAAATCCTGACCGCCGTGGTGGCGGCAGAAAACGGAGAGATATTCGAACTTGAAGGGTATGGGGCTGCCGGACTGTCCGGAGGCAGCCCGGTAGTGCTTGAAAAAAAAGGTACCGTTCCCATGCCCCACGGCAGCGAACTCATGCTG
>CAZLNA010000369.1:0-2734 GCA_964560485.1 uncultured Desulfobacula sp.
GCCTTAGGCTCATCCTCCCTTGTCTTATTAATAATACGATCCTTAGAGTATGGTCTCCTTTTTACCTGTGGCACTGACAGATGTTGAGACGCCGATCCACGGCTCCAGTGCTGTTCGTATTCACACCCCCAATGACGTCACTATCGAACTTGAAGACCGGCACACATCCAGCGATCTGGGGCAGCTTTTTACGGCATCTTTAATCCGGGGTTCAGAAGGACGGGTGGATCATGTCCAGTGCCTGTTTGGAATTTGTCGAGTCCATAGGCGCGCTTGATTCCGATGCCAATTGGCAGCGGTGTGTGGTGCATTTTTTTCCGAAATGCCTTCACCGTGGTCCTTCGGGGCATAGTAAAGAAAGTGGTCATGATGCTCAAAACGACCTATGCCTCGGAAGATAAAAAGGAAGACCCATGTGGATTTATATTATTCGGCGAACAATATTGTTAGTCCCGATATTTTTTATTATTTCCGTGGTGGTTTTCTCCTTGATCCATCTTGTGCCGGGAGATCCCATCGACTCCTTGCTCATCCCCGGATCAACCGCTGAAGACAGAGTGGTATTAACCAGAGCCTATGGACTGGACAAACCGCTGCCGGTCCAGTACTGGGTCTGGCTTCAAAAATTTGTTACCGGGGACATGGGACAATCCATCATTGAGAAGCAGCCTGTGAAGGATATGATTCTCTACAATATGCCGTTTACGATTCGACTGGGGGTGGCATCGCTTTTTGTCTCCTTTTTTCTAGGAATATTGCTTGGAATTATCTCCTCTGCCGCAAAAAACACCTTTATTGATTATATTTCCATGATCGTTGCCCTGCTCGGCGTGACGGTTCCGGCCTTCTGGCTAGGCCTGGTTCTGATGTTGATTTTTTCTGTAATGCTGGGATGGTTCCCGGTTTCCGGTTCAGGTAGCTTGAGAACACTTTTCCTGCCGGCAGTAACCGTGGGCATGGGAGGGGCTGGTCTGGTTGCACGGATTACGCGGGTCAGTATGCTGGAAATGTACAACAAAGAATTTGTGCTCTTACTATACGCCAAAGGATTAAGCCGGTCTGCCATTATGATCAAGCATATTTTCAGGAATGCTCTGATGCCGGTGATTACCATCTTTGGCTTAAGACTTGGGTGGATTTTGGGTGGCGCGGTAACCATTGAGATTGTTTTCAGCCGCCCCGGAATTGGCAGTATGCTGCTTTCTGCCTTATACCGGCGAGACTATCCCGTGGTACAGGCATCGCTTATTTTTCTGACCATGGCGGTCATCATTGGCGCTTTTATTGCGGACTTGATGTATGCGTATGCAGATCCTAGGGTCAGGGATGTCTATAAATGATAAGGGCTGGGAGAATCCTCCATGCGAAAAAACAATGTCAGGGAGCACAAGCCGCCATGGGTGGTCATTCTAGGAAAACTGTCAGTCAACAAACTAGGCCTTATCGGAACTGTGTTAATTCTTCTCCTGATCCTGGTTGCTATTTCTGCCCCGCTTCTGGAACCCTATTCGTACAAGGAGCAAAACATTGAAAACATGAACGCTCCTCCCTCTAAAACCCATCTTCTAGGAACCGATGATTTCGGACGAGACGTGTTGAGCCGCATCATCAGGGGGGCACGAATATCTTTTGTAGTCGGAGTGTTGTCTGTTGCCATATCGGTCTTTATTGGGGTCATCATCGGCGCCATTGCCGGATTCTACGGCGGGGTCATTGATTTGGCTCTAACAACCATTGCCGATCTGACCTGGTCAATGCCTGCCATTTTAATCGCCTTGCTACTGGTGGCGATCATTGGAACGGGGCTGGAAAGTGTTGTTGTGGCCATCGGTCTGTCCTATTGGGCGCAATACGCCCGCTTAATCCGGGGACAGATCCTGTCTTTAAAAAGCGCCGTGTTCATCGAGGCCACCAAATCCATGGGTGCCAATGATATGGTCATCCTTTTCAAACATTTGATTCCCAACAGCATCGGGCCGGTTATTGTGGCGGCCACCATAGGTATAGGAAACGCCATTGTCCTGGAAGCAACCTTGGGGTTTTTAGGGATGGGCGCCCAACCGCCCACACCGAGCTGGGGGGCTATGATGAGCAACGGCACGGCATATCTGTTTATCTCTCCATGGGTCATTTTATTTCCGGGTCTGGCCATGATTCTGACCGTGTTGGGATTTAATTTGTTCGGAGATGCCCTGATCGACCTTTTGGATGTCAAAAATAAGGAGTCCAACAAATGACATTTCTGAAAGTGAGCGATCTGGCAGTTGAATTTAACGTGGATAAAAAAACAATCACACCCATTGAACGCGTGTCCTTTGAAATGAAAGCCGGCGAAGTCCTCGGCATGGTAGGCGAAACCGGATCCGGTAAATCTTTGACCGCCCATGCGATCATGGGACTATCCTCACTGGCCGGTGGCAGAATTCGCGGGTGCATAGAGTACAAGGAAAAAGATCTTCTGTCTCTGTCTGAAAAAGAGATGCAGTCCATTCGGGGGTCCCAGATCGCCTTTATTCCTCAAAACCCCATGACGTCTTTGGATCCGGTCTATCGGGTGGGGGATCAGATAGTTGAGGGGTTATACAAACATAAAAAGATCAGCAAACAAGATGCCGGACTCAAGGCATTGGAAATCATGGAGAAACTTCAAATACCAAAAGCAAACCATGTTTTTCAGCAATATCCACATCAACTTTCTGGCGGATTAAAACAGAGAATAGTCATTGCCATAGGC
>CAZLNA010000370.1:0-2730 GCA_964560485.1 uncultured Desulfobacula sp.
AAATAATCATCAAATGCCGGATGCTTGCCGTATGCTGAAATGGATAGCGGATATGTGGATGTGCCTAATCCCAGCATTTGACAATCTCCATGGGGGTTTTGCCCGGGGTTGCCCGCAACAGCCTGACAACCGCTTCATGCCCCTGCATTCTGTATTTGGCGCGAATTGTCCTGACACCCATCCGCTTCAGGGTGCCCTCATGATTGGGGAAATCAGACGGGATAAAAACATGTTGCCCGCTCTCAAAATCTTTCAGAAATTTTGCAAAGGCGAGCCGGCCTTCATATTTCCGTATCAATTCTATATTGCCTATTTTAATGGTAAAGATCACATCGCATTCCGATTTGGACGACCAGTTGAAAACTTTCTGGACCGGATAATTCAGGTTTTGAAGCCGTGTGGTTTTCTGTGCGCAGATCAGTTCGAGCACCGTGGCATGGGGCTGGACCTGGGATTCGTCATTGGAACTGGTCGGCATGCCGGAAATCCTTACATTGTAATTGGATTTTCTGGGCTTTGATACGCTTACACCCCGGGTCAGGAATTTGAAAAAATATGGATCAAAAGCCATGCTTTTGCCATCGAATTTGACCGAATGAAACCCCTTTTTGAGACCCCTGCGGATAAACGGTTTGCCGGCGCCTTTGATAAACCGGGTCACGTATCCATCCGAACCGAGCATAAGGGCGTTGATATTCTGAACGGCTGAGACGTCCCGCATTTCCATCAGGACATCCTCTTCCCATTTTTTCTGGAGCTGGCAGGCGGCTTCCCGGAGTGCATATTCATGATAAAATTCAAGCGGCCCCTCCAGGATGTTCCAGATATGCTCAGTTGCTTTGCCCGGGTATACGATGATCCGTTTCAGTTTCTGAAATTCTCTCCTTGCCAGGAAAAACGGAATTCCACTGGTGGCCGGATCTTCCGTGTAAATATTTGCGGCCAGTTCAAAAGCTGACCGCTGGGAGGCGACCATGGGAACGAGAGCATTGAGTGAATCCTGATAGACCATGAAACTTTTTGCTGCTTTCATCATCGATTCTGCATCCATCCTACCGGTGCCCGGCACACTGCCCGGGGCGGCCGATGCCATCCTGGTCTTAACTGCCGATGCCGCTCGGTTCAATACACCTCCGGCCGCCCCGGCTTTTAACCGCAGTCCGGCAGCCTGATCGTGCAGTTCATTGAGGTCCTCAATGAGTCTGACCCATTCCGGTTTCTGCTCGCTTTCAGAAAAAGGAGCCAGTTCCATGGGAATGGTATCCATAAGGGACAGGTAAGGCCCTTTTTTATGTCCGACGCTGTTGGAGAGGATCTGCCAGTCCTCCCGTTTGGTCATCTGTTTTTTACCCTTGCCGAAATCGATGATAAAACCAAGCCAGGACTCAAAATATCCGGCCTGGTACCAGAGGTAAAAATCCCGTTTCATTCCGGCTATGATCAATGGATCGGTCAGGGCATTCTCAATATCTGCAATAAATTGATCAATGCTTTTTTTACCTTCAACCGTGAACCCAGCAGGGACATAGCTGATCCCGCTGTCATCCAGGGTCTTGACCCAGAAGTCTGAAATCCGGTATGCGGGAAGTTCCGGGTCTGTGTTCGCCCTTAAAACCAGCCAGTTCAGCCTGCTCCCTTCGATGGACAGGATTCTGGCCAGCCATTTCTGAAGCGAATTCATCCGTTTATTCATGGCCTGGGTATCCTGCTGCCACAGCAGGTAATGCAGGTACATGCTGTTTATTTTAAGCTCAACATCTTTTACGATTTCTTTCTGGGCACCGATGTCAACTGTATTGAATTCGGGCGGGTCCATGCCCTGGAGTTCTTCGATCGAAGAATCCAGCAGTTTGGCCTTGATGATATTTATCCGTTTGACGAGATGGTCGATATACCGAATAGAGACCGATTCAGGGGTGTTCAGAGTAAAATCGATCATGTTCTCAGCCATTTTTTTGTCAAATGGTTCGATAAATCTGGATTCAATCAGTGAGCAGTATTTCTTTTTAAGTTCAGTCTCAACGGCAATGCTTTCTGTCAAACCCAGCCTTGGAATCCACCAGTTCCGGTTGCTTTGCTCCACTTTATTAATGGCGTCCTGGAACTTTTCAAGGGTAGACACATCGGAAATCAATTCGCCTTTGAGGAGTTGCGGGCCTGAAAACTGTGAAGTTGCACTTTTGATCGTATGAAGATTTTTTACAAAGGAGAAACTTAAAATCCCGCATATGGCGATGATCAGGGTGGTCCATGCGGCAAAACCGATGTTGCGCGTCAACCTGGCCCATGCCGCGCCTCTCTGTGTCTGGGTAAACAGACCCCGATCAGACGGCAGCAGTTTGGAAAAGAAATCATGCAGAAAAAGTCCTCTGCTTGTTCCAGGAAGCACTTCCTGCTCGGTGATCAGCCCCATATCTTTTAGAAAATTAGAAAATGGCGTTCCTTCCTGTCGGCCGCTGCTGAAGAATATACCGCGAAACAAAGGGGTCTCCTGGTACGGATTTTCCTGGAACATCCCTTTAACGAAAGATATTAAACCCGGTTGAATGCTGTCAAATTCTGAAGGGAACAGGACCAGATCCGGACCAATATCATCTTTGCCGAATTTCTGCATCAACAGCAGCCGCAGATCCCGGATTCTTTCCCCCATGGTTTTAAAGCACTGGGATACCAGTCCCTGTGAATCCTGGGCAAATCCATGATTGACAATTCCCATGGCCTGGCCAAGCG
>CAZLNA010000371.1:0-2727 GCA_964560485.1 uncultured Desulfobacula sp.
CTTTTCTATCACAGCTCTTTCTTTGATCATGACCTTTCTGTTCAAGGATGGGATTCCTATATTTGAGCATATCCCGTTTAGGGAGTTTGTCTTTGGCGACGACTGGTATCCAACGGATGATCCGGCCGATTTTGGCATATTCCCTCTGATCATCGGGTCGCTTAGCGTTACCCTGCTTTCCGGCTTGATGGCGGTCCCTCTGGGGATCATGACAGCGCTCTACCTGGCTGAAATCGCGCCTTTACGCGTGGCTGAACTGATCAAGCCCATTGTTGAACTGCTGGCATCTCTGCCGTCCGTAGTCATCGGTTTTTTCGGTATGGTGGTGGTGGCACCCTTTATTCAGCAGTTGTTTGATATACCGGTTGGGCTGAACATGTTCAACGCATCCCTTATGCTGGCATTCATGGCCATCCCGACGATCTGTTCCATTTCAGAGGATGCCATCTTCAGTGTGCCCACCGCCCTAAAAGAGGCCTCTTTTGCACTTGGTGCCACCCATTTTGAAACCATCATCAAAGTGATCCTTCCTGCATCTTTGTCAGGAGTCTGCACGGCTGTGATTTTGGGGCTTTCCCGGGCGATCGGAGAGACCATGGTGGTTTTGATGGCAGCCGGCGGTGCAGCCATGATTCCGCGTTCCATTTTCGATCCGGTCCGTCCGCTGCCGGCAACCATTGCGGCTGAGATGGCGGAAGCCCCTTTCCAGAGCGAACATTACCATGCGTTGTTTGCCATCGGCATTGTCCTGTTTATCTTTACCTTTTTGTTCAACCTGGTGGCTGACTATATTTCCTATCGGTTCCGGCAGGTGGGGGAAGCGTCATTATAATGATCAAGCAACGGCTCTTCATTCAAACCATCTTTTTCTCCCTGCTGAGATTTGCGGCGCTCATAAACGGTCTTGCGCTGCTGATCATTGTCTATTTCATGGTATCAAGAGGATGGCGGGCCATTTCATGGGAATTTTTATCCCAGGCGCCCAGGGAGGCCATGACCCAGGGCGGCATCCTTCCCTGCATAGTCGGAACTGCAAGCCTCTGTCTGATGACCATTGTGGTGGCCCTGCCCATTGGTGTGGCCTCTGCCATATATCTGAACGAATATGCCACCCAGGGAAAGCTGGTCCGGCTGATCCGGCTGGGCATCAATAATCTGGCCGGGGTTCCCTCTATTGTGTTCGGGCTTTTTGGACTGGCATTTTTCTGTATTGTTTTGAAAATGGGGGTTTCCATTGCTGCAGGCGGTCTGACCCTGGGGGTCATGACGCTGCCGGTGATCATTGGTGCATCAGAAGAAGCACTCAAATCCGTTCCCCAGACATATCGGGAGGCTGCGCTTGCCATGGGCGCCACAAAATGGCAGACTATCCGGAAGGTTGTCCTGCCGGCAGCTTTTCCCGGAATCATCACAGGTTCGATTCTCGGTCTGAGTCGGGCTGCAGGAGAAACCGCACCCATTATGTATACAGGAGCGGTTTTTTTCCGGCCGGATCTGCCGTCTTCAATTTTAGATGAAGTTATGGCACTGCCGTATCATATTTATGTTCTGGCAACAGCCGGCACCAATATTGAAGCCACCCGCCACCTGCAGTACGGAACTGCACTGGTACTGATCGGCCTGGTATTTGGAATGAATTTTGCCGCCATCGTCATCCGCTCAAAAATGCGAAAGAAGCTAAGGATATAGTCTCATGGACACCCCGATCAAAATGCATACTCAGAAACTGGATTTTTTTTACAATGATTTCCAGGCGCTTGAAGACATCTCCATTGATTTCTGCCAGAATAAGGTCACGGCCCTGATCGGGCCGTCCGGATGCGGTAAAAGCACCTATCTGAGATGTCTGAACCGTATGAACGATTTAATTCCCGGGACCCGTGCAAAAGGCAAAGTCATGCTGGATGACGGCAATATTTATGACCCGGCGGTTGACGTGGTCACATTGCGCAGGCGCGTGGGCATGGTTTTCCAGAAACCCAACCCCTTTCCCAAAACGATTTTTGAAAATATTGCCTTTGGCTTGAGAGTCAACGGGATGAAGGATAAACGCAAAATCACTGAAGTGGTTGAAAAAAGTCTAAAACAGGCTGCCATATGGGATGAAGTCAAAGACCGGATTAATGAATCCGCACTCGGCCTTTCCGGTGGTCAGCAGCAGCGGCTGTGCATAGCCAGAGCCCTGGCTGTGGACCCGGAGGTTCTTCTCATGGACGAACCTGCGTCAGCGCTGGACCCTATTGCAACCCAGAAGATCGAAGAGCTGATCAACGAGTTGTCAAATAAATTGACAATCATTATTGTAACCCATAATATGCAGCAGGCAGCAAGGGTGTCAGATAAAACCGCCTTTTTTTACATGGGCAAACTCATTGAAGTCAACGATACCAACACCCTTTTCACAAAGCCTGAACTCAAACAGACCGAAGACTATATTACCGGTAGATTCGGTTAGGAGGACGTAATGACGGGTTACCTGCAAAAAGAAGTGGATAAAATTAAAAAGGAGATTTTATCCCTGGGTGCAATGGTGGAAGACCGGTTTCAAAAGGCCATTCTTGCCGTAACCACCGAAGACCTCGAGCTTGCCCAGAAAGTGATTGACTCTGATTTCCAGATTGATGAACGCGAAATCGAGGTGGAAGAAGAATGCCTCAAGATCCTTGCCCTGTACCAGCCTGTGGCTACAGATCTTCGGTTCATCGTGGCTGTGATCAAGATCAATAA
>CAZLNA010000372.1:0-2727 GCA_964560485.1 uncultured Desulfobacula sp.
GACACGCTGTGCTCATCTATCTTTTCGTGTTTGAGTGCCAGGTCGATGAGCTGCCCCAGGTTTATCCCCAATGCTTCAGGAGAAATTCCATGTTTTGTCTGGAATGCCTGGAGGCAGGCAAACAGGTCGATAATGGGCTGGGTCAGGCTTGAATCTTCGGCATCTGTCAATAGCTGTTTTACCTGTTCCACCTGTTCCTTGGACGGTTCATGGCGATTTTTTACAAAAAGGGTTTGAAAAAAATCCCGGGTAAATGGATCCAGTTGTTCAATTTGATTCTGGGTTTCACCATCTGTTTTAGTTTCTAACATATTCATTCTCCGTCACGGTTTCCTTTATAAATGTCAGTTCAATTGTTTTACATGCTTGCTGTATTCCCTGTCCCACGCTGTCATGATCATGGCCCAGGGCAACAATTCTTGCGATAAATGCCCCTTGGGCAATCACGAAATCAGACCCTGCATGTTCCAGGATCAGAAAATCTTTTTTCAGGCTGCCGGATGCAATTTTCCGGAACGCTTCCCGCTCCCCCACGTTCTGAGGCAGGTACCACTTGGTTTTGACGGTATCCTGCATCTTATAGTTATAGGTCCCCCAGTGAATATTCTTGTTGGATCGTGAATCCATTTCACGCGTGTTTGCAGGGAAAATCCCTTCTGTGACAGCATATAATTCCAATTCAGGCAGGTTGGGGCAGCCTTTGGGAAGGGTCTGCTCAAGTGTGCAGCAGAACACGAGCGTGGTGCCCTGCTTACGGGCGTTGATCTCTAGAAAAAAGACCTCATCCTGCTCTGTCACAATGAAATCACAGCCAAAAATCCCTCTGTATCCATGCTTTGACAGCCACGAACCAATGGTCCGGGTATGGGCTTCAAGTATTTCGATGATCTCCCGGGGCAGTACGGTCGGATATGTGGACCCGGTAAAACGATTACCGTCTGCGATGCACTGGTCAGCCACACCCGCGATATAGATTTCATCTTCTCCCGCGGCAATGGCCAGCACAGTTGGATCATGCTGATGTGGAATATAACGGGAGATCACATAGGTGTCATCAGCCCGGTCGAATCGTTCCTGAATCTCCTGACCGGAAAATGCGATCATGCTGCTCACGCCGGCGGCGCTGTAAGGCTTTGTAACGAAGATGCCGTGTACCCACTCATCCCAAAGCTGACCGGTTCTGCGGATCAGTTCATCATACCCCCGGCATACCCTGAAATCTGCAACCGGTACCAGGTTTTTTAATTCGGTGATTTGAAAAGCTTTGTTGTTCAGCTTTTTAGCAATATGCTTGTCAGGCCCGAGAATCGATACGCCTGGAATCTCATCCAGGGTCATCTCGCACAGGCTTTCAAACATGTATAAATAAAGGTTGGGCTGCCGCCTGAGGATGCGGTCGATCAATGCACGGATTTTCCTGCTTCCTGAAACAGCGGCCATGAACTCTTCAGATGAGACCCTGCAATGGACATTGGGTCCGTACTGGCAGCGAAAGGTATCGATCCCGGGATTGATGACAATCAGGTTCTCATAATTATATTGTTCAAACACGTCCGGGACGATGGCGATAAAATCAAATTTGCAGCCATAAATCCGTGTCAGGGCATCCTTTAAAAACAAGTTAAGTCCGTAATTTTTCAATTCGCCAATATAAAAAAAATACTGGATATCATCCTTAAGCTCATAATTTGAAAAATAGATGTGTGACATGTTTCCACTCTGAAAAGAGGATTATCGGACCATTTTCGGGTCAAGCACGTCCCTTAACCCGTCGCCTAGTAAGTTAAAGCCCAGCACAGTGATGAAAATCGCTGCCCCGGGAATGACTGCCTGTTCAGGAGAAATTTCCATAAATCCACGTGCCTCATTGAGCATCCGGCCCCAGGACGGTGCCGGAGGCGGTGCTCCCAGCCCCAGAAAACCCAGTGCGGCTTCACTGAGGATGGCGGAAGGCAACGTCAGGGTCAGTTGAATTATCAAAGGGCTCATGCAGTTTGGCAGGATATCTGATATCAGGATTCTCCATCCGGGTTTGCCCAGAGCCCTGGCGGCCATCACATATTCAAGGTTCTTTTTCTGAAGTACGGATGCACGCATCAACCGGGCGAAACGAGGGGTAGAAACAATGCCGATGGCAACGATCAAAGACAGCAGACCCGGGCCGAGCACACCAACCAGTGCAATGGCCAGCAGGATGCCGGGAAATGCCATCAACGCATCCATGAAGCGCATGATTGCCGTGTCCATGCCACTCCCGGCATACCCGGCAAGGGCACCTGTGAACACACCGGCCAGCATGGCCGCTATGGTGGCCAGGCATCCGACCTTCAATGAAATCCTGGCGCCGTGGGCCAATCTTGCCAGTGTATCCCGTCCGTACTGGTCTGTTCCCAGCCAGTGCTCATTTCCTGGTGATGACAGTGCCTGGCGGATATTCATAGTATTGGGCTCATGGTTGACCAGCATGGGACCCAATACTGAAAAAAGCAAGACGCCCGCAACGAGCATGGCGCCCGCTACAGCCAGATGGCGGTGTAAAAACCTGCGAAACAGTTTATTCCATTCGACGGCAAATCTCATCGATTCTCCATGACGGCGGGGGGGGCTCCCCCCGCCGTTTACAATGATTTTTCAGGTTAGTTGTTTATCCATGTATAGGGCAGCCCGCCATTGGCAAAGAAAAGATCTCCCTGGGCTGAAACACCGAACCCTTCAACATGATTGCTC
>CAZLNA010000373.1:0-2721 GCA_964560485.1 uncultured Desulfobacula sp.
CTGCGCCTATCACCGGAGCACATTGACCCGCCATTATCGCGAACCCATCATGGCAGCCACCAGTTCATTCACCGAAGGCTCCTCTGTATTCGGCGGCCAGGCCAACCTGGTACAGGCCATTGATAATATTTTTACCACGTATGATCCGGACATCATTGCGGTACACACCACCTGTCTGTCTGAAACCATCGGCGATGATGTCAATCAGATCAAGGACAAGGCCCGTAAAGACGGAAAGGTGCCTGAAGGGAAAAGCGTCATCCATGCTGCCACGCCAAGTTATGTCGGCTCGCATGTCACGGGATTTTCCAATATGACCAAGGCCATGGCACTCCAGTTTGCCGAGTCCACAGGAGAATCCAACGGCCGCTTCAACATCATCCCGGGTTATGTGGAACCCAGCGATATGGCAGAAATCAAACGCCTTGCAAAAACAATGGGGATAAAACCCATTGTTTTCCCGGATACGTCCAATGTGCTCAACGGCCCCCAGACCGGGAAATATAAAATGTTTCCCAAAGGCGGTGTGACACGCGATGAACTCAAAAGCACCGGTGACAGCATCGGCACCATTGCATTGGGCACATTGGCTTCAGCCGATGCGGCAAGGGCCCTGGACAGCAAGTGGCGGGTCCCCTGCCAGATCCAGGACCTGCCCATCGGCCTTGCAGCCACAGACCGTTTTATTGATGCATTAAGAAAAGCCGCCGGTGTGAGCGTGCCTGACGACATTACCATTGAACGCGGCCAGCTTCTGGATATCATCACCGATATGCACCAGTATTTTTTCCACAAAAAAGTTGCCCTTGCCGGCGATCCGGACCATCTGATTCCGCTGGTTGAATTCCTGATCGATATTGATATGCTGCCGGTTCACATTGTGACGGGCACACCTGGAAAAGCCTTTGAAAAAAAGATCAAGGAGCTGACTGCCCACCTGCCCTGCGAGGTCAATGTCAAGGCTTCCGGTGATATGTTCCAGCTTCACCAGTGGATTAAAAACGATCCGGTAGATCTTCTGATCTGTAACACTTACGGTAAATACATTGCCAGAGACGAGGATATCCCCTTTGTCCGCTATGGTTTCCCCATCCTTGACCGGATCGGTCATTCCTATTTTCCGTCGGTCTGCTACAAAGGCGGCATCCGTCTGCTGGAGAAAATTCTTGATGTCCTGCTCGACCGCAAGGACAGAGATGCCCCGGAAGAGTCATTTGAGCTGGTGATCTAAATCGTAATGTAAGGACAAGACAAATGAAATCCATTGCCGTACTGGACGACAGGAAAAAACAGATTCACGAAACCGGAAGTGCGCCCTTTGAAATCGCCTGCGAGAAAAAAAGTCTGGCCGGATCGGTCAGTCAGCGGGCATGCGTTTTCTGCGGATCGCGTGTGGTCCTTTACCCTGTCGCAGATGCGCTTCACCTGATTCACGGCCCCATCGGCTGTGCGTCCTACACCTGGGATATCAGGGGAGCGCTCTCTTCCGGCCCGGAACTGCACCGGATGAGTTTTTCAACAGATCTGTCTGAAACAGATGTGGTTTTCGGCGGGGAAAAAAAACTGGAACAAGCCCTGCTTGAGTTGATCCGCGATTATTCTCCTAAAGCCGCCTTTGTTTATTCCACCTGCATTGTGGGAATTATCGGCGATGACGTGGAAGCTGTCTGCCGGAAGGTGGCGGAACAAACCCGGATTCCGGTCCTTCCGGTTCACTCGGAAGGGTTCAAAGGAACCAAGAAAGACGGGTATAAAGCAGCCTGTGACGCGTTGTTCAAACTCATTGACATGACCCGGGAAAAACTGCCTCCCCTGCCGTTGAGTATCAACATACTTGGCGAGTTCAATATTGGCGGAGAAACCTGGATGATAAAAAAATATTATGAACAGATGGGCATCAAGGTCTTGTCCGTCATGACCGGTGACGGACGGGTAAAAGATCTGCAGAACGCTCACCGGGCCTGCCTTAACGTGGTCCAGTGTTCAGGGGCACTGACGCATCTGGCCAGGCAGATGGAAGCCGAATACGGGATCCCCTTCATCAGGGTCTCCTACTTCGGCATTGAAGATACAGC
This sequence comes from uncultured Desulfobacula sp., assembly GCA_964560485.1. GTDB lineage: Bacteria > Desulfobacterota > Desulfobacteria > Desulfobacterales > Desulfobacteraceae > Desulfobacula. The sequence goes on from CAZLNA010000373.1 coordinate 2,076, forward strand.
CCAGGCCCTCTATGACGTGGCTGCATTTTTTACTGACGCACCGCATGTCTTGAAACAGACAGGCCAGGTTGTCCACCAGGAAGTCACTGCGATTGTACCCGAACTTCGAGAAATAAAAGCCGAACTGAAGGGAAAAAGGGCTGCTGTTTACGTTGGCGGTGCCTTCAAGGCATTTTCCCTTATCAAGGCACTTCGATATCTGGGAATGGAAGTGGTTCTGGTGGGTTCTCAGACCGGAAATTCTGAAGATTATAAACGGTTAAAAGATATGTGCAATCCCGGCACGGTTATCCTGGATGACGCCAACCCCCTGGAGCTGGCAAAATATGTCGTTGAAAAACAGGCCCACCTTTTCATCGGAGGGGTCAAGGAACGGCCCATTGCCTATAAGCTTGGAATTGGATTCTGCGATCACAACCATGAAAGAAAAATCCCCCTGGCCGGTTTTGAAGGCATGGTAAATTTTGCCAGGGAGGTCTGTCAGACAGTGACCAGCCCGATCTGGGATCTGGTCCCCAGAAAAATCGGGCATTCCCAGACAGACCCTGATGCACCGGCCGGTAATTGATAAAAGGACAAACCCATGATTAAGACAACACCTTATACAGCTACCCGGAACGCCTGTAAGATGTGTACGCCGCTGGGC
>CAZLNA010000374.1:0-2718 GCA_964560485.1 uncultured Desulfobacula sp.
GTTATCATTGTCTCCCAGCTTTATTTCTTCCACCATGATGGTGTCATTTTCATTTATGACCGGCACCACATTCCATTCGATCAGGGTATGAAGGCAGTTTCTGGCATTAAGATAGCGGACCCGGTTGTTCAGATCCTCGCCAGTGAGCAGGATCTGAGCCACCTTTTTATCAAACCGGTCAAACCCTTTTTCATACGCATGGATCAATCCTGTCTGGCCAATGGACGCAATGGCCTGACGCTGGGGGATTTCAGCCGGCCGGGAATCCATCTGCATTTTTCTAAGCCCGGCTGCCATAGCCCCGGACGAAACAATGATCACCTCCATACCCGTATCAATCAGTTGACTGATCTGGTACGTGATGGCGTCAATGACGGAAAGGTTAAGGCTGTTTTCAGCGGTAATCACGTTACTGCCGAGTTTGACAACGATCCTTCTGGCGGATTGAAGAAGTGATTCAGGCATGGCAGTCGACAGGCCTAAATAAAAGGGGTGTTAATCGGCGTATGGGTGAACCCGCGTGCATTTTCACCACTGTAATCTTTTACCTGGTGCCCGTTCCCGATCAGCCGCCACTGATAAATCATCAGCCCCTCAAGCCCGACAGGGCCCCGGGCATGAATTTTGTGTGTACTGATCCCCACTTCCGCACCTAAACCGAACCGGAAGCCGTCTGCAAATCTGGAACTGCAGTTCCAGAAAGCATCTGCCGTATCTGCATGATCCATAAAATAGACGGCACGCGAACGGTCCCGGGTAACGATGACATCTGTGTGGCCTGAACCATACCGGTTGATATGGGATATCGCTTTTTCAAGGCTGGACACAACTTTTACGGAAACTTTCAGATCGAGGTACTCTGTCTGCCAGTCTTCATCAGTGGCCGGCATGACATCAATAATTGTCCGTGTTTTTTCACACCCTGAGATAAGGACATTTTTCAGTTCAAGCGCATCTTTAAGCGGCGGCAGAACGGTTTCGGAGACAACCTCATGGACCAGAATGGTTTCAATGGCATTGCAGACCGCAACATACTGGGTTTTCCCGTCCACGGCCAGGTCAACAGCCATATTTTCATCTGCCTGACGGTCAATATAGAGATGGCAGATCCCGTCAGCATGTCCCAGAACAGGAATATTGGTGTTATCCATGATGTACTCGACAAAAGCGTTGCTCCCGCGGGGGATGATCAGATCAACCGCATGGTCGAGTTCAAGCATTTTGCTGACGTCGCTTCGGGTCTCCAGCAGTCCCAGCCATCCTTGAGGGCAGCCTGCAGCCACACCGGCGCTAAGGATAACTGAAGCAAGGATCTGATTGGTGGCCGAAGCCTCTGACCCGCCTTTGAGAAGAACAGTGTTGCCGCTTTTCAGGCATAACGCGGCAATCTGGACCAGGGCATCCGGGCGGGATTCGAAAATGACTCCGATGACACCGATGGGCCGGCTGACTTTATACAGCTCCAGTCCTTTGTCCAGCTCGAGTCCACTCAGGGTTTTTCCCACGGGATCTTCCAGCCCCACAAGACCTTGAATCCCTTCACAGGCGTCATTGAGTTTTTGCTCGTCAAACTTAAGCCGTTTGAGCAGTGGCGGGTCCAGCGCTTCTTTTTGAGCACGCTCCAGATCTGCCTGGTTTGCTGCTATAATCTGTCCGGCATTCTCCCTTAACGCCAGGATAATTTTTTCCAATGCCCTGTTCTTGACCTCAGTGGCAAGTGCAGACATGGGCACGCTTGCAGTTTTGCACTGAGCTGCGATATCTTGAATCTGCATAGAGTTGGTTTCGTCCTTTTTAAAATTATCAGCCCCGCAGTGGAAAAATACTTCCGCTGCGGGGCAGTTTTGTTAAGGCAAATTGTGTCTGGCTCAGTTAATTGTCGATCTTTTTCTTCAATGTTTTGATCAATTCCGCGTATGAATCTTTCTCAAGGATCTGGCTGAACTGGGACCGGTAATTTCCCACCAGGCTGACCCCCTCGATCACCATATCGTAAACCTGCCAGGAACCGTTTTTGCCCTGAAAAAGCCGGTAGTCAATCGGGATTTCCACTGTATCAGTCACTATCTTGGTGTTTACCTGGGCCTTTTTTTTCTTGATCAGCTCTTTGGTGAAAATCACTTTTTCATCAGTGTAGCCTTCAATTTTTGAGACATATGCATCTTCAAGCAGGTGGCTGAACAATTTCACAAACTCTTCTTTTTCCTGGGCACTTCGCTGTTTCCAGTACTTGCCAAGACTGAGCTGGGACATTTTTTTAAAGCTGAACCGTTCATTAATAATCACCCGGAGTGTCTGCCGCCGCTTTTCAGTATTGGCTTCGCCCTTATACGCAGGATCCTTGAGTACATTCAGGATATTGTCAATGCTGGTTTTTAACTGATCCTTGACCGGAGAGGCCAGGACCGTGCCTGACTGAAAAATCAGGGCCGCCGTTGCCAGGATGATTGCGAATCGTCTGATCTGTTTCATATTCTCCTCTGTTCGGTTCAGATTTATGTTTAGAATTCACATCAGCTGTTGGACAGCTCTGTATAGGCTTGCTCTTTATCTGGTTTAATAGTGAACACGTTTTCCAGTTTTGTCAAAGAAAGGGCGTTAAGGACATTGTCTCCCAGACCGGTCAGGACAAAGGCTTTCCCATCTTTTTTGCTCCACTGGAGGCCTTCAACCATGGTGGCGATACCTGATGAATCCATGAAAGAGACACCCTTGAGA
>CAZLNA010000375.1:0-2717 GCA_964560485.1 uncultured Desulfobacula sp.
GCAGAAAGGCGAGTTCGTCCCTGGCCGGCTGCTCATCATCAATGATCAGGCATGAAAGTGTCATCTCGGATGGTTTCCAGTTTTCCACCCGGATATTTTCCGGGTTTGTTCGTTGTTCAAGATACGACCTAAAGCCATCCTGACCAAATGTCAAGGACTATCGTCGGCGCCGGGGGACAGACTCGGCATGTTCCTGCCGGAAAAGATACTTTCGGTTGCCCTCGGATTAAAAACCCTGATATAAAAAAAACAATGACACAGACATTGAAAATATCCAGGGAATTAACGGCTCTCATTGACTCCATGTACAATCCGGTGCTGGTCATTGATAAATCCGGCTGCCTGATCGCCTGCAATATCTCGGCAGAAAAAATCATCGCCCACCCAAGAGAAGCGGTATTGGGCAGACCGCTGATTTCCATTCTGGACAAATCCAGGCTCCACAATATATTAAAAACAGGCAAAACTGAATCCGTCCAGAAAATAGCCATTGGCGGAAAGACATTTATTTCCAACCGGACTCCCGTAAAAATTGGTGAAGAAATAGTCGGAGCCATGGCTGTGCTCCAGGACATTTCAGAACTGGAGCACATTTCAAGTGAATTGTCCGCCACACGCAGCCTGAGCCAGGAATTGACAGCCATCATTGAATCTTCTTTTGACGGGATCTATGTCACCGACGGCAGCGCAAAAACCATCCGGGTCAACAAGGCTTACGAACGGATCACCGGGCTCAAGCGGGATGAACTCCTGGGCAGGAACATGCATGAACTGGTTAAAGAAGGTTTTTTCAATGAATCTGTCAGCCTGAAGGTGCTGTCAACCAGGCAGCCCGAATCCCTGATCCAGCAGGTCCGGTCCGGGAAAACCGTCATGGTGACCGGCACCCCCGTCTTTGATGAGAACGGGGAAATCAGCCTGGTGGTGACCAATGTCAGGGACGTAACCGAACTCCACAGCCTTCAAAAAAAGTTGAAAGCCATGGAGACTCTCCAGAATCGTTACCTGGAAGAGCTGACCCGGCTGAAAACCCAGACCGGGGGTGACGGGAAATACATCATCATTTCAAAAAAAATGGCAGATGTTCATGCATTGGCACTTCGCCTGGCCAAGGTGGATTCAACGGTCCTGATCCAGGGAGAGTCCGGGGTGGGCAAGGAAGTGGTCGCAGACATGATCCACTCCGCAAGCCCCCGCAGGGACCATCCTTTGATGAAAATCAGCTGCGCCGCGATTCCAGAGCATCTTCTGGAATCCGAACTGTTCGGATATTCCGAAGGCGCGTTTACCGGTGCGAAAAAATCCGGCCGGCCGGGTCTTTTTGAAATGGCAGACAAGGGCACCCTGCTTCTGGATGAGATCGGGGAAATGCCGCTCGGGCTTCAGGCCAAGTTGCTCCGTGTCGTTCAGGAAAAGCAATGCCTGCGGATCGGCGGCAGTGATCCCGTATCCGTGGATGTAAGAATTCTGGCAGCAACGAACCGGAACCTGAAAACCATGGTTGCCAAAAAGGAGTTTCGCAAGGATCTCTTTTTCAGGCTGAATGTCGTGCCCGTCCATATCCCGCCCCTGCGTGAAAGAAAGGAAGCGATTGCCGGTTTTGTCCAGCACTTCCTGAAAAGACTCAACAAAAAATACGGATATGACAAAACCTTTTCCCCAAAAGCCATGGACTGCCTTTATGATTATGACTGGCCGGGAAATGTAAGGGAACTGGAGAATCTCATCGAACGGGTCGTGGTGGTCACCCCCGGCCGTGAAATCACGCCTGAAAGCCTCCCGGCCCGCATTGCAGAAACCATCCATTCCACCCATCTGCAGAAGTATCACTATACCTCTTTACGTGCTGCCATGGACGAATTTGAGAAAAAAATCATCTCCCAGGTGCTTGCCGAGCAGGGCAGTACGAGAAAAGCCGCCCGCGTCCTTGGTGTCAACCAGTCCACGATTGTCAGGAAAGCAGGAAGATACGGGCTGCAGCCCAAATGATATGATGCCAAAACGCATCGATGCTTTCTTGCATCAAATTAGCAAATCATTCGTCTTATAAAGCCATTCCACCTATACCAATATTTATCGATGCAATAATGCATCGATTTCTTCGGTCCACCCAAACACGTTTTGAACAATTCATTTATTAAACATCCTTTTTCACAGACCTGTAACTGCCTGAAATTTAAAACCATATCAAAACAACAAAATTTCTGAGCCAATTGTTCAGGAAATAAAAAAGAATCCTGGCATCGGTCTTGCTCTTTACAGGCCCAATTAAAACTGAATTTAAGATTTATGGCCCGTTTACCTGTTTTAACAACTATTTATAAAAGGAAAGCCAGCTATGCGAATGAATGCCAAACAATATGAAGAAAGCCTGAGAGCACTGAAACTGAATGTTTATATGTTTGGGAAAAAAATCGAGAACGTTGTGGACGACCCCATTATCCGCCCGTCCATGAATGCCGTGGCCGCCACTTATGAATTCTCCCACATGCCGGAATATGAAGACCTGCTGACAGCAAAATCCCACCTGACCGGAAAAACCATCAACCGGTTCTGTCATATTCACCAGAACACGGACGACCTGATGAAAAAGACCAAGATGTGCCGGCTGATGGGTTCATTGACAGGATGCTGCTTTCAACGGTGTGTCGGCATGGACGCCATGAACGCATTGTCCATGACCACATATGACATCGATGCAAAGCACGGTACCAGGT
>CAZLNA010000376.1:0-2717 GCA_964560485.1 uncultured Desulfobacula sp.
TCATAATACTGGCCCAGGCTGCTGATCTCCATTCCCACACGGACATTCAAATACTCATCCCCATTCTCGGACGAGGCATAGTGACCGCCCGGAATCATGGTGATCCATTCCTGCCCTTTCAATTCGATGACCCGTGCAAGTTCCTGACCGGTCTGGGCATCCTTGATCAGAAAATTACCGCTTTGAACCGGTGTATACAACCGTGTGTCATCTGCATTGAACAAAAGACGGCTGGAGCCGCCCCACCAGGAAATCTGATCACTTTCACCGTCAAGTTTTCTGATAAACGCCCCTGACTGTGAATCCATAAGAGTGATGTTTCCATCAGAGCCCTGCACCACCGCATATTTACCATCCTGGCTGAAGCCTGAGTGCTGAAGCCTCCCGTTTTCTGGCACTGATATTTTTTTTTCCCATACAATGCGGCCTGAATGCGTATCCACTTTTACCACAAGAGATTCAGGCGCTTTGTTATAGATATACCTCTGTTTTGCTGCCAGCAGAAACCTGCCATCCGGGCTGAGCCCATAAGAATTAAGATTCCAGTTTTTTTTACCCATCTGTGTTTTCAGCACCTGGCTGCCCGAAGCTGTTTCATATACCGAGAGAATGGGGTTCACAGCCTCATTGGTGGAATAAACGGCTAAATACTGACCATTTCCAGAAAAACTATAAGAATACATCCGTTCAAACTTTGCCCCGGGAGGTGCAGAGATGTTCAATAAGGTCCTGCCGGTGCTGACCTCGGCCATTTTCACCTGCCTGCCCTTCTCCCCGATAAACCAGGCCAGATAGCGGCCACAGGGGCTTAGCACCCCATTTTTGGGATAGGCATATTTGCCTGGTGTCGGAATGGTCTTTAAGGGTTTGATGGAGCGGGCTTCAAGATCAAATTCAAGAATGGTCTCCACATCCTGGGGGTCCTCTTTTTTAAAAAAATAAAGATACCGGTTGTCCGGGCTGATGGCCATCTCCTGCTCATCAATCCCCATCTCAGGCGTAACCCCGGTTGTGCGGACCGGCTGACCCGTTTCAGGGTCCCAGATATGATATGGCGTCACGATCAGACCGTTGTTCATCCTCCGGAACGGGCCCCCGCTGCCGGCCCCTTTAAGTGTCCGGGTGACTTCAAACAGGTGCGCCGTGCCTGTATTTGTCCGTTCGGTTTGAAGTGATGAGCCAGGCTCACCTCTGCCGTGACGGATGAAAGAGATTGCCGGTCCATGTCTGTCATCAAAAAAAGGCACCAGAAGATCCCTGCCGTCATGGCTGAGGGCCATGCTGATATTAAGGTTCTCAATGTCAAAGGTATGGATCACTTCTCCGGAAACCGGGTCAATGGCAAACAGGCGGTTGTCAAAAACAGAGATCTGATCTTCATAAGCGCCCTGGTAGTAAAGGACCTGGCTGGAACCACTGAACATAAGTGAATACGCGCCATGGCCTTTTTTCTTTTTCGTCTGCCAATATTTTCTTCCGGTTTTGACATCATACATGGCCAGGACAGAAAAAAACGTATTATTCACGAACTGGCTAAAAGAAATAACCAGATATCTTCCATCCGGACTGAGGGCAACTTTGCCAGGATGACCATCTATTGGAAATTTTGCTTTTCTGATTTTATGAATCACTTTTCCATCGCACAGATCCCACACCTGGGCAGTATGCTGGCCGCCATCATATTTGCTGCTCAATGCATATTTCCCGTCAGGCGAAACAGCAGCAACATGACCTGGAATGGTGAAGACGTTTTTACCGGACATCAGCGAATATAACGCATACACCCATTTGTTTTCAATCAGGGAGTACAGAACCACATGGGACCCTTGCGCCACAAACCGGCAACTGGTAAGGGTGTTCAGTTTTTCTTGAATGGGAACTTTTCCGGCCGGCCTGCCTGTAACAGGGTCCCAGATCAGCACACCGCTGTTGCCATTCATCAAGCTGTAAATATACCGGCCGTCTGGACTGAAGCAGACATCGATTATCCTTGCGGGCGCCTGGGCAACCCAGACCAGCCGGCCGGCCTCGATTTCCCACAGGGCCAGTTTGCCCTGCATATTGCCCAGGATCAGATACCTGCCATCCGGACTTGCAGCCAGGCTGTTGGTGTAAAACATTGTCTGAAGCGTCAGTTCAGGCGCTAAAGGCCCCAGGGTTTTAGCCACGTCCTTAAGCGAGACAGGGTCGACTTTGGCCGGGGAAAAACAGGATGACGCCAGACTCTTTTCATATCGGCTTTTTTGTTTTTTTTCACTCTGACTGCCCCATACTGGCTCTGCTGCACCCATCAGGATCAACATACCCAATGCAAAAACAATCAAATGATTTCTGTTCCCTTTTTTCAGCCCTGATTTCTTTTTTACGCCTGATAATACCATTTTTACTCCAGCAAAATTTCATCCATTTTCTTCAATCACACAATGACATGATTTTTAATGGACCGCCACTAGATTTTTCCCATCATTTGAGTACAATCAAAAAGAGATATTGATCTGGATAATCAAAACACTGGATTTATACTCTCATTTTAACTACACTCTTTTTGTTCTATTACACCTGTCAAGGAAAGGAGATAAAATGCTGAATCGTCTGAAAAGCTGCTGCTGTCTGAGCATGGCATGTCTTGCCATCACCATGGTCAGCCTGACATCAACAGCGGATGCATCTGACCGGCTCGTTGCCGCTGTTAAAACAAAAGACATTAAAACCGTGGA
>CAZLNA010000377.1:0-2700 GCA_964560485.1 uncultured Desulfobacula sp.
GTCATGATCGGTTTGACCTTAGGGCTCTGTCTGAGGATGTTTTTTGGCGCGGTTCAGCTGGCCGGGCAGGTGATCGGTTTCCAGATGGGCTTTGCCATGATCAATGTGGTCGATCCCCAGACCGGATCAAACGTCTCCATTATGGATCAGCTGGGGTACTGGGTCTGTGTGCTGATTTTTCTGCTTCTGAACGGCCACCATATCATGTTCCTGGCAGTCATAGACAGTTTTAAACTGGTTCCCATAGGGGTCTTTATGATGCAGGACGCCATGATGGCCAAAATGCTGGAGCTGACTTCCCATCTGTTTTTTCTGGCGGTCAAGATCGGGGCGCCGGTCATCGCATCGCTGGCCTTTGTGAGTGTGGGGTTTGGCATGATGGCCAAATTTTCGCCCCAGATGAATGTCATGATTGTGGCATTCCCCTTGAAAATCATTGCAGGGCTGGTTCTTTTCGGGCTGACACTTCAGATTATCATCATTGTTACCCAGCATTATATCAGCACGTTTAAGCCCACATTGATGTATTTCCTATTTTATGCGGGTGGAGGATAGTCAGTTATGGCTGAAGATCCCGAGAGTGGCGGAGAGAAAACCGAAGATCCGTCGGCGCGAAAGCTGACCAAGGCCCGTGAAGAAGGGCAGGTTGCCAAGAGTATCGAAATTCCATCGGTGTTTGTGCTGGTGGCCGGTGTTACCGCGCTTTATGCCACTGCCGGGCTTTTTTATCATCAGCTTTCCAGGGTGTTCCATCATAATTTTCATTTTGAAACCATTCCCGTCCTGACCCAGAATGAGATAGTCAACCTGCTGGGGTACCATGTCCAGAAGGTCCTGCTGATCATTATCCCGGTCATGCTGGCAGTGGTGCTGGTGGCCCTGCTGGCCAATTTTGCCCAGGTCGGTTTTGTCGTGTCCTGGAAAGCAATGTCGCCAAAGCTGTCCCGGCTTGACCCCATTAACGGGTTTAAACAGAAATTTACCTCCAGGGCGGTTATTGAATTTGTCAAATCCATGCTGAAAATCACCATCATTTCCATGGTGACCTATTATACGATCAAAGCTGAATTGAACAATATTTCAATTCTTTATGACATGAGCGTGGGTAAGATCCTGCTCTTTGTGCTCAAGGTCTCCTTCTGGATATTTATCAAGGTCTGCCTGATCATGATTGTCCTTGCCATCATGGACTACGCCTACCAGCGTTGGAAATTCCTCGATGATCAGAAAATGACCAAGAAAGAGGTGAAGGATGAAACCAAGCAGACAGAAGGGGATCCCCTGGTGAAATCCAGAATCCGCCAGCTCCAGCATGAAGCTGCAAGAAAGCGGATGATGGCTGACGTCCCTGAAGCGGATGTGGTGGTCACCAACCCGACCCGCCTGGCCGTGGCACTGAAATATGACAATGAGGTCATGGATGCCCCGTATGTACTTGCGAAAGGGGCTGGTCCGGTGGCTGAAAATATCCGGCGGATTGCCCGGGAAAATGATGTTCCCCTGGTTGAAGACAAACAATTGGCCCGGAACTTGTATAGTAATGTGGATATCGGTCACGAAGTCCCGACGGAATTGTACCAGGCAGTGGCTGAACTGCTTGCATATGTGTACAAATTAAAGGGCAGGGGCCAGTAATTAGACTATAATTGAACGACAATAATTTGGCAGACAGCGTCAATCTCAATGGCGCGTCTGCCAGGAGCATTGGATGGCAGCAGAAGAATCCTCAATTTGGGCCGGATTTAAAAGAGAATCTTCCGATATCTTAATGGTGGTGGCCTTTATCGGTATCCTCATGGCGATGATTCTGCCCCTGCATCCGATTGTTCTGGATTTTTTTCTTGCGCTGAATATCTCTTTTGCCATTGTGGTTCTGATCACGACCATGTATACCAAAGCGCCGCTTGACTTTGGCATTTTCCCGTCCCTTTTGCTGGTACTCACGCTTTTCAGGCTTTCTTTGAATGTGGCCTCCACGCGCCTGATCCTGCTTCACGGGTCTGAAGGACCGCTGGCAGCCGGTGCCATTATCAAATCATTCGGTGCCTTTGTTGTGGGCGGGAATTATGTGGTCGGCCTGGTGGTGTTTATTATTCTGGTGTTGATTAATTTTCTGGTTATCACCAAAGGTGCGGGCCGTATTGCAGAAGTGGCCGCAAGGTTCACCCTTGACGCCATGCCGGGCAAGCAGATGGCGATTGATGCGGATCTCAATGCCGGCATGATCGACGAGATTGAAGCGGGTGAGCGGCGTCAGGCCATTGCCAGAGAATCTGAATTTCACGGGGCCATGGATGGTGCGTCCAAATTTGTCCGCGGAGATGCCATTGCCGGCATCGTGATTACCCTGATCAATATTGTCGGCGGTTTTGTTATCGGCGTGCTTCAGCAGGGCATGGAAATGGCCGAAGCCCTTTCCAATTATACCCTGCTGACAGTTGGCGACGGCCTGGTCTCTCAGATACCGGCCCTGTTGATATCAGCGGCAGCCGGTCTTCTGGTATCCCGTTCAGGTTCAGATATGAAAATGGGAAAAGAGTTCGCAAAACATCTCTTTTCCAGTGCCACACCGGTGTTTATCGGTTCGGTGATCATCTTTGCCATGGGGCTGATACCCGGTCTTCCTTCTGTTCCGTTCATGACCCTCGGACTGATCATGGGTACCCTGGCCTGGTATTTTTTAAGGGAAGAAGAAGCTGC
>CAZLNA010000378.1:0-2691 GCA_964560485.1 uncultured Desulfobacula sp.
GGGGGGCAAGATACCCGGAACCGGTTGCCGCAGCCCTGGCCGCAGAAACCGCCGGCGCCGACGCCATTGTGGTGCACCTCAGGGAAGACCGCCGGCATATCCAGGAACGGGATGTCAGGATTCTTCGACAGGTCGTTAAAACCCGCCTCATCCTTGAAATGGCCGCAACCAGCGAAATGCTCGGCATTGCCCTGGACATCAAGCCGGATGCGGTCACCCTGGTGCCGGAAAAAAGAGAAGAGCTGACCACTGAAGGCGGTCTCGATCTGATCACCCATGAAACCCATGTCAAAGAAGCGGTTTCCACACTTAAAAATGCAGGGATCAGTACATGTATCTTTATTGATCCGGATCTGGACCAGATCAAATCCGCCCACAAAATCGATGCGGATATGATTGAAATCCACACCGGTGCTTTTTGTGATGCAACAACAGAAAGCCAGAAAGAAAGAGAATTTTCGCGCATCGTGGATGCCGTTAAGATCGGAACAAAACTCAAGTTAGAGGTCAATGCCGGCCACGGTATCTGCTACAACACCATCAACGCGTTTAAAGGACTCAGCGAAATCAGCGAATTCAGCATCGGACACAGCATTGTATCGAGATCCATCCTCACTGGAATGGCCCAGGCTGTAAGAGATATGAAAGATCTTATTTTAAGGCTATGATTTTATACATGACAATGGTATATTACAGATCCGATATTCACCTTATCTGACAATCAATATGACCGAGAAAACACTACTTATACTGGATGACGAACCCAGCATTCTCAACAGCCTCAAAAGCTTTTTTGAAGATGAAGGGTTCCTGGTCTACACTGCTGAGAACGGTGCCCTCGGCATCAAGTGTTTTTTTGAACATTCCATTGACGTGGTCATCACAGACCTTCGTATGCCGGAAAAAGACGGTTTTGAAGTCATGGCCGCCATCCAGGAAGCAAGCCCGGATACGCCCATCCTGGTCATATCTGGCGCAGATGACAAAACCGATGTGATCAAGGCCCTGCGCCTGGGTGCAAAGGACTATATCACCAAACCGGTACAGGATATCGAAATGATCATCCATTCGGTGAACTATGCTTTTGAAACCCACCGCCTGAACCAGGAAAACATCCGCTACCGCAAAGCGCTTGAAAAAAGTGAACAGCACTACCGGACCATTGCTGAAAATATCGCTGAAGGAATGTTCACCATGGACGCCAAGGCCTGCCTTACTTACGTGAACAATACCTTCTGCGTCATGACCGGATACAGGAAGGAGCAGCTGCTGGGGATGAACCTGGAGCAGATCTGTAAACCGGACAGTGTTACCGTCCTTCAAGAAGAACTGAACGCGCCGGCCAAAGGTGAAAACCAGCGGTTTGACATTGAAATCGTCCACTCATCCGGCAAACCGGTTCATGCCGAACTGGCGTACAATCCGATCTTTTCGAGCCGGGGCGTTTACCAGGGAGGTATTGTTATTGCCCGGGACATCACCGAACTGACCATCCTGAGACAAAAATTCAAAGACCTCCTTTCCCGGCCTGCTGCCTCTTCTGAAGATGTGGTCGCCATCTGTGCCAGCTGTAAAAACATCAAGCTCACCGAGGAAGCCTGGATTCCAATTGAAGACCATTTTTCCGAGATTTTCTTCTCCCACGGGATCTGCCCGGAATGCTGTGAAAAACTCTACCCCCAGTTTGATTTCAACCAGCTCACCCCCAAAGACAAATCATCCTGAGCCGTCAGGCAGGTCCAGCCATCCGGAAAGCTCAACTGCACGACTGACACCGCACCGGTTATTCTCAGGAACAACCTCATACCGTGATTTCAATCTTTCCGGCCCATTTTCAACCATAAAACTTCTGCCGGACCAGTCGAGCAGATCCTGATCGTTAAAATCATTGCCCACCCCGATCACATTGCAGCGATCTACTGCCAGATGACGGGCAAGATACCGGGCGGCACGGCTTTTGGACACATTCTGGTGAAAAACCTCCACCCAGGCTGATTCCCGGTCAAGCGGTGAGGTGGCATGGATAACACTGAACCCTTTCAGGTCCTCCTGTATCCGGGCCACACGGTCATGCCCGTGCCTGCCCGGCAAAATCGCCAGCACTTCAGTTGCAGGTGTTTCCGCATCCCAGATATCCGGCAGTGGCCGGCTATACGCCTGATACATCCGGATCCGGTGCTCAAAATCCGGATTGCCTTTTCCGGTTGCGTGGTAAAAAAAATGCCGGGTATCTGGAATAGCCCTGTGAACCATGAAATCAATATCTTTCGACTTGAAATACGCAACAATCCCCTGGATCTCTTTACCGGGGAGAGACTGTTCAAATATCATTCTGGAACTTTCAAATGTCATGATCCCGGCACCGGTTGAAAAAATGAGATAATCCACGGGCAGGCAGCCTGCCCCAGGGGCAAGACCGAGGGCCTCAAGGGCCTTTGTCAGAGAATACAGGGACCGGCCGGTGGCGATGGCGGTATGGACATGGTTCTGTCTCAGCCGTTCCAGCATGCGGATATCCCTTTGAGAGACCGTCCTGTCATCCGTGAGAAGTGTACCGTCAAAATCTGTAATGAATAGTTTCTTCATAATAAACCGGCTTGCAGTTTATACCTGCCTCCTGATATATATGTCTTCTGAGATCCGGACCGGATTTCAACACCAATTGATTAAACTGAACACGATCCCATGATA
>CAZLNA010000379.1:0-2684 GCA_964560485.1 uncultured Desulfobacula sp.
AGATACAAGCGTATTTTGACCTGCTTTACTGTGACCTTGATGCCCCTAAAAAAAAGGCGATGGAAATATTTTTCACCTCACTCTGTGACCAGGGCATTCTTAAAGAACAACCGGTGGTCACCTTTTTTAAACCGTGACAGGCAAATCGGTCCAGTCACAAAGTGGTGAATTGACGCTGAACCTGAAATCAAGAAGCTGACGGTCCTAATGGAATCCAAATAATTCTGGGATATAACCGTAATTTAAAAAACAACCGGAAGACATCAGCAGAAGAAGAAAACCCTGTGGTTTACAAACGAGGGTCAACGGTGAGCAGGCGGCTGATGCCCGGGAGGGTCAATGACGCAATTTAATACCGTCCGCAACTTAAGACTTCGCTATATAATCGGTTTGAGTGCCATTGCATTTCTGGTTACCGCATCCTACATCACCATGCAGCGGGTGGTGTCCAAACAGCGCGATTATGCCAGTATTGTCCGTCTGGCCGGCAACCAGTCCGGTCATACCCACCGCATTGCTTATTTTGTCAGCCTGATGGCTACAACTGAAGACGATACAGAATATGATATGGCCCGCTCCCAGGTGGGACGGACCATTCATAAAATCAGGGCAGCCCATAAAATTTTAAGAGAAGGAGATGCTCAACACCCCCTGGTTACGAATGAAAACCTGGTCACTATCTATGATGATCCCATGGTCGGCCTTGAAACAGCGCTGGAAAATTTTCTGACCAGGGCACAGGCAGCATATGACAGTGATATTGACAGTTTCAGCATCGATTCCATTGCCTATGTGTTCATTACCACCTACGGCCCTCATGTTCTCGAACCCCTGCTTGACGCTGCTGTGGATGAATATGAAAAAATCGGCCGTCAGTCCATTGTGCGTATCGAGCGCCTGGAACTGATGATCTGGGTCGCCGCCCTGGTGACGCTCATTATTGAACTCGGGTTTATTTTCAGACCGTTTGAAAAGACCGTGAGGCAGAATCTCGATTCCCTGGAAACGACCATTGACGAGCTGAAAACAACCCGCCAGCGGCTATTGGATGCCCAGGAAGTGGCCAATATCGGTGACTGGGAATATCATGCACAAGAAGGGACCATAACCTGGTCTGATCAGATATTTGATATATTCGGCGTGTCCCCGGATACGTTCGAGCTGACGCCTGACACCTTTCTGGAACTGGTTCATCCTGAAGACATGGCCATGGTGGCTTCCATCATCCGTCCCAACGTCCGGACCGCCAGACAATACATGGACATGGAATACCGGATTATCCGGCCGGACAGATCAGAACGCCTGGTGTTTCAACATGCGGTCTTTGTGACCCGGGAAAATGACTGGATCAAGACGGTCTACGGTACGATCCAGGACATTACCGAGCGAAAGGAATTATCTCTCAGGCTTGAAAAACTCTCTGACCACATTCCAGGGTTTATTTTCCAGTATCAGCTGGATGAGGACGGCAACTCAAAGGTGCCGTATGCCAGCCGGGGGATTAAAGATCTTTTCGGCCTCAAACCGGAGCAGGTGAGAGAAGACGCCAGGCCATTATATCAACTGTTTCATCAGGAGGACTTCCCTCTTGTCAGAGATGCCCTGCTCGAGTCAAGCCGGGAGCTGACCACCTGGCGGAATCAATACCGGATCTGTCATCCTGAGAAAGGAACGGTATGGCTGGAAGGACATGCCACACCGGAGCGTATCAACGATGGTGACACCCGCTGGTATGGATATGTCTGGGATATCACCAAAAGAAAACAGACCGAAGAAGAGAGAATTCAGCTTGAAGGCCAGCTCAGCCAGTCTCATAAAATGCAGGCCATCGGAACCCTGGCCGGGGGGATTGCGCATGATTTCAACAATATTCTTTCCGCTATCCTGGGTTATTCCCATCTGGCCCAGTTTCATCTGAATCAGCCGGATGCCCTGAAAGAGGATGTCGGTCAGATTGAAAAAGCGGCCCAGCGCGCTTCTTCCCTGGTTGAACAGATTCTTACCTTCAGCCGCCAGACAGAGGATACGCTTCAACCCTTAAAATTCTATATTTCTTTAAAAGAGACTGTCAAACTGCTGCGCTCATCAATTCCGTCAAGCATTGAAATCCAGGAGAAAATTTTTTCCAAGGCATCCATTCTGGCCGATCCCACCAAGCTCCATCAGGTGGTGATGAACCTGTGCACCAATGCCTATCACGCCATGAGTGAAACCGGCGGTGTGCTGACCGTCGAACTGCATGAAGCAGACATTAGTGAAAAAGACAAGCTGCCGGGCCAGGAGATCCGTTCCGGCAAGTATCTTAAGCTGGTGGTCAGCGATACCGGTCACGGCATGAGCAAGGAAGTGATGGCGAGGGTGTTTGAGCCGTATTTTACCACAAAGGAAGTCGGCAAAGGGACGGGTCTCGGCCTTGCTGTGGTGGACGGCATCGTCAAAAAGCAGAACGGGTTTATTAAAATTGACAGCGATATCGGAAAAGGGACAACAGTAAAGGTGTTCTGGCCGGTCATCGAGGCCAGGGCAAATGCCTGCGAACCCGCAGGTCTGAGCATGGAATGGGGCATGGGGTCTGAACGGCTTATGCTGGTGGATGACGAGCTGGATATCTTGACCGTGCTGGCAGAGATGCTGCGCCAGCAGGGATATACTGTGGATTGTTTCAGTGACGGGAAATCTGCATT
>CAZLNA010000380.1:0-2674 GCA_964560485.1 uncultured Desulfobacula sp.
GCTCAAGGTGGTGGACCCGGACGGCAGAATGCGCAGAAGGGACCGGAGCAACCTGGTACCGGCCCTGACACCGGCCGGTTTCAAGGATTTTGTCTTCTACAATTTTCTGGGCATCCAGAATTCCCAGCTCATGCCCGGAACGCATGCAAAGCTTCAAAAACAGTACGAGATCTTTTTCAGCAGCTATTCCCTTGACCCGGATGAATTCCTGCTCTCATGGGCGCTGGGAGCGATCCTGACCAGCCGGAACCTGGTGGTCTTTGATCTGGATGATCCGGTAAAGATTTCCAGGCGCATCCCCCTGGCCGACATTATGGATGCTGAACAGGTCCGCACCGGGGTTGAAAAACTTAAATAATGCCTCAAAACCTGATGCGATCATATCCGTTGGCCGGGTCAGATAGACGGCGGGCGGATAAATCACGTTCACGCTCGCCTGTCGAACCTTTTTCAAAAAAAAATAGTTCGGCCATAATTTTCCACCGACGCAGGCGTATGGTCATAAGGATTTTTAGGCGGCTTCTAATTTATGGATTAAAACCAGGACTTCGTCCGCTTGCAAAACCCCACCAGCATCAACATGACCGGCACTTCAATGAGCACTCCCACCACTGTGGCCAGGGCAGCGCCGGACGAAAGCCCGAAAAGCATGACCGATGTGGCAATGGCCACCTCAAAATGATTGGATGCCCCGATCATGGCAGACGGTGCCGCATCCTCGTAAGTAAAGGAAAAAAGCCGCGCCAGACCATACCCGAGGATAAAAATCAGGACCGTCTGGATAAACAGCGGTACAGCAATCCAGACAATGGTCAGCGGGTTGGCCAGGATCACCTCTCCTTTGAAACTGAAGAGCAGGACCAGTGTGGCCAGCAGTGCGGAAATGGTCACCGGTGTCAGAACACTTAAAAACTTTTCCTTGAACCAGGCCTCACCCTTGGCGCGGATGATCCACTTGCGTGAAAAATAGCCGGCCACCAGGGGCAGCGCCACATAAACCCCAATGGAAAGCAGCAGGGCCTGCCAGGGGACCGGAAGCCGCCCCACGCCCAGTAAAAAACCGCCGAGAACGCCGTAAAGCAGCAGCATGGTTAAAGAATTCAAAGCGACCATGACCAGTGTCAGGCCGTCATTGCCCCGGGCAAGATATCCCCATACCAGGACCATGGCTGTGCACGGTGCAATCCCTAAAAGGATGCAGCCGGCCAGGTAACTTCGCCATAACGGGATCTGGAGCATCCTGATCCCGTCCTGGAGGACAACCGTGCCGGCCCCGTGCGTAGCGCCCACTTCCAGATCAAGCCCGAAGGGCATCTTGACAAGGTCAACAGCCTCACTGCCGATCAGTCCCTTGAAGAGGACCCCGAGAAACAAAAACGCAATGCCGTACATGGTAAACGGTTTAATACACCAGTTGATAAAAAGGGTTAAAAAGACCGGTTTCCCGCTCTTTCCAGCCCGTATCACGGACGTGAAATCAATTTTGACCATGATGGGATACATCATGAAAAAGAGGCAGACCGCTATGGGTATGGAAACCACCGGCGCCCCGTTCACATTCAATGAAAGGCTGTCCAGGTACTTGGCAAACCCGGGCGCCAGTTTTCCCAGGACAATGCCGCCGGCAATGCAGAGGCCGACCCAGAGGGTCAGATACCGCTCGAACAGGCTGGTCATTTTCCGGTCATCAGTCATGGCTGTCTCTCCCATTTTATTCTCCTTTTTCCAGGCTCTGCGGCAATGTCAGGACAAAAGCCTTGATCTCATCTCTCACCCTGCGGTAACAGTTCAGTTTTTCTTCAGGGTCTCTCTTTTCTTTGGCCAGAAGGGGCGGGTCGTCAAACCCCACATGGATCACCTTGCTCTTTCCCGGAAACCAGGGACAGGTTTCATGGGCATGGCTGCAGACCGTGATCACGTAGTCAAAGTGTTTATCCTTGAACTCATCCAGGTGCCGGCTCTGATGATGTGAGATATCGACGCCGGCTTCTGACATTACACTCACGGCATTGGGATTAAGGCCGTGGGTTTCGATCCCGGCGGACGAGGCGTCAATGAGATCTGATTTCAAATGCTTTGTCCAGCCTTCGGCCATCTGGCTGCGGCATGAATTTCCAGTACATAAAAACAGTATGCTTAATTTTTGGGACAACATGTCTCCCCCCGTTGTTTTCGGCAGATTTCCTCTGGGCCCCTTGCCGTAATCTGTTTTAGCTGGGCCTGATCTGCCAGGGCCTGGTCAGAATCAAGCACAGTGGTATTGATCCATCCGGCCACAAGGCTGGCAGAAAAGGATTCGGACAACCTGTAAAATATCCACCGCCCGGACTTCCGGCTGTTCAGCACCCCGGCCTGTGAGAGCACGGAAAGGTGCCGTGAAACAGTGGGGCCGGCCACTTCGAGCAGCTCGGTCACCTGGCAGGCGCACAACTCATCGAACCGGAAAAGACCTGCCACGATCCTGAGCCGGTTCTGGTCAGACAGCGCTTTGAGCAGTATGAGTTCTTTTTGCATAACCTTGTGTCCATTTTGATATTTCGATATATAGCTAAACATGTAATTCATGTATCCTCACTTGTAAAGTGAGAATCTGGTTAGCACCGGTATTGGCCCCGGTAGATCCGCAACCGTCCAATCTGTTTGACAATTGGCAAATGAATCGCATATTTTTATG
>CAZLNA010000381.1:0-2666 GCA_964560485.1 uncultured Desulfobacula sp.
CGGACATGGGGAGATTGTCTGGCAATCTTTTCTATCTTCTGTTTGAGGATTTTGCCTTTCCGGGCGGATTGTCCGGCCAGATCCTCTTTTTCAAACACTTCAAGAGCTGCTGATCCGGCAACACAGGCAAGCGGATAGCCGCCGAATGTCGACCCGTCCGACCCTTTGGTAAAAACCATATCCATAATAGCGGCACTCGTAATAAACACTGAAAGGGGAAGCAGGCCGCCGGAGAGCGCTTTACCCAGGATAACCCCGTCCGGGACAATATTTTCGTGCTCAAAACAGAATTTTTTACCTGTCCGTCCCAGTCCCACCTGGATCTCATCACAGACCAGCAGCAAATTATGTTTATCTGCTATCGTTCTCAATCCTTTCAAAAACCCTTTTGGCGGAAGAATCATCCCTCCCTCTCCCTGCATGGGTTCGACAAGAATACCACAGGTATTCTTGGTCACAGCATCTTCGACCGCACTCAGATTCCCATATTCAACCGAAACAAACCCGGGGGTTAAAGGACCGAATCCCTGTTTATATTTTTTTGTGGTTGAAAAGGAAATCACCGAGATGGTCCGGCCGTGAAAATTATTGTCAAATACTATGATTTCCTGCCTGCCGTCTTCAATGCCCTTTGATTTGTAGCCAAAATACCGCATGGTTTTCACTGCGGTTTCCACCGATTCCACGCCACCGTTTTTGGGAAGCACCTTGTTGCCGGGGCTGCCGAAGCGCGGGGCCAGCTGGGGTGCAAAGGCTGCCATCCGGGAAAGGAAAACCCCGAGCGGATCAGTAAAAACCACATTGGATACCACAGAGGCATATTCACGGGTGAGTGCATCCATGAGCGCCCGGACAATGACCGGGTGGTGATGGCCCGGATTGGCTGCGGAATATGCTGCCAGGCAGTCCAGATACTTCCGGCCTTTGTCATCTGTAAGCCAGCTTCCTTTGGCATGCCTTACCACCAGACCGATACGGGCATAGTGGTGTGCTCCAAAATCGTTTTCCATCTGGAAAATGCTCTTGTCGTCTTCCTGTGAAAATCCCTGTGCGGGATGAAGTTGGGTTATGGCACTCATGTTGTCACCTCCTGGCCGGCTGCATGGCAGTCAGTCATCATGTTTTACAATTTTATAAATGCGCTGTTCATCCGGTGTCAGCGGCTGGTCTTCATCCAGCACTTTTTCCAGAAAACAGTGATAAAAGTCGTGCCTGAGACTGTCCCGGCCTGCCGTAATAAAAGAGCGGCTGCGTGTCCAGTTGATCCGGGACAGGTCCGTATTTCCTGTCTCAAATACCCCCACCAGGGCCTGCTGTCTGTCTGTAATCACATCAATGGACATCCCGCCGATGGTCCTGACCAGTTTTTCATGATTGGGATGGGTGACCTGGACATCAAATTTTTTTTCAATTCTGCCCATGGCAATGTAACGGATATTCACCCCCCTTTTCTCCGCAGCTGTCAGATGTTTTTCAAGGCGCTTGCCCGCATCTGGAAAAAGCCGGACATATATTTCCGATTCTGCCTGGTCAATCATTTCGCCGGCCTTGGCCATGACCGCATCATAGCCGGTAAGGGTCCAGACATACTCTGTCATCTTTTTCTGTCCGGCCTTATCCATCTGAGCCTTCAAAACATCGAGGTTGCGGTTGAACTCTCTTTTCAGCCGGTTGATCAGTTCATCCGGCGGCAACGGGGCATACTGCCCGGCATTGACCTCAATAACCAGGCCTTTTGCTGTCAGCCCGCGGATCACATCATAAATGCGGGATCTCGCAATACCCGAGGCCTTGCTCAATTGAGAACCGTTCTCCGGATGACTGCCCAGCAGGGCCATATAGCAGGCAGCCTCGTATTGTGAAAAACCCAATGCCTTAAAGGATGAATAATCTGCCATTATGCCTCTTTCACCAATGTGTTGCTACCTTAATAACAACATAACTCTTTTGCCAGTCCAGGTCAACCCCAATGCATTTCTGACAAAATTAAACCACCCCCTTTTTTAATTCAGATTGTTCAAGCCTTCCTTAAGCCATCATCAGGATATCAGCCGCAAGACGTCAAGGAGTTACAAATGAGGCGTATCAGAGATACGACCCAGGGAGGCAGGGACGAAGTCAATACCGCAGGTGATATCTTGCTGGTGGAACAGGGGGAATTAAGTCTTTGACTCGATGACGTGAATCAGGTAAAACTTTCCCAACACATGGATCTATTTTATTATCGAAAGGAGCACCACCTATGGCAGGGCTGAACAAGGTAATGTTAATCGGCAGACTGGGCAGAGACCCGGAAATCCGCTATTCTCAGCAGGGAACCGCTGTGGTCAATTTCAGCGTGGCCACAAGCGAACAATGGACGGACAAGAACACCGGAGACCGCCAGGAACGGACGGAGTGGCACCGGGTTGTGGTTTTTGGGAAACAAGCGGAAGTCTGTGAAAAATATCTCTCCAAAGGCAGCCAGATCTATATTGAAGGCCGGCTGCAGACGCGGAATTACGAAAAAGACGGACAGACCCATTATATTACTGAGATAGTTGTTGCCAATTTCCAGTTCCTTGGCGGACGGCAGGACAATCAGGGCGGCGGCAACTACCAGAACCAGGGTCAGGGCCAGGAAAACACTTACCAGAACCAGACCAGCCCTGGAACAGCCGGCGGGC
>CAZLNA010000382.1:0-2664 GCA_964560485.1 uncultured Desulfobacula sp.
CTGTTCATTTCTGGCCATTCATACCACAAGATTGAAATGAATGATACACCCGGCGTTGACTTGTAAAAGACTGGCAGGCAGGATCGGGAACTGGTGCAGCAAAGTGCCGGGCAGATGGTGGGTGACACTGGATTAAAATCCAAACGGCTGCTGTCATCAGACAGCAGCCGTCCATATCTTAATGAATGGTATGTTCACTAAGCCTGCGGGGTTGTGCTATTCACCGCAATTGGTATCAAGGTGAAGTTTCCATTTTCTTTCATAGGCAACTCTGAATCCCTTGATGAAATCGTCAGATTGTTTATCTGCCATGAGCTGTGCTACATGCTGACCGCTGGCAGTTTTTGCTTCGTGGTCAACATTGCCGAACCGAAGTGAGCATTGTTCATAATTAGTGTCTTTCTGGACCTGCATCAAACCGGCTTTCTGACCGGCATAAAAATCATTGGTTTCGCCATGTGCCCCCACATGAGAAGCTGCAAAAAAAGAGACAAGCGAAAGTGCGACTATTGTAAAAAGTATATGTTTAACAGGTTTCATTGTATGGATCTCCTTAAAACGATGGTAAATTTTTAGCATAACCCCTTTTTGTTTATGGGTACTACAAAGACCGGACGGTTGCTTTTTAGTTTATCCAGATCTTTGAGAAGAAAGTCGCGTGTCTGCCCGAAACCTTACACGGAAAATGAAAGTTTTTTTCAAGCCCCTGCTTTAATTGGCAGGAAGGTCCTTTTTTTCTTTCATGAACTGCCATAATTCGATGCTGCCTTCGAAATTTCTAGCAGGCCCGTACTCATTCATGCAGTGAACCAGCCAGACCCATGCTGACCGGATACCGCCGGTACAATAGTAAATCACCGGTTTTCCGCGCTCGATACCATTTTTGGCCATCACCCGGGCAAAATCCTCTCTGCCAATGGGCGTGACACCATCTTTTTGAAAAAAATTTTTCCAGGAGATGCCGATGGATCCGGGAATAGTGCCCCTGACACGCTCAAAAAAAGTCCGGGTATCCACAAGGTAGGCATCAGCGGCCTGAAGATCTTTCAGGCCGGCGAATATGTCCGGGTTCAATTCATAGTGATATTCGGCAGATGCGGGTGCCGGTGGATCCACAGCCGGTTCGGCAGGAAAGCCCTTTTGGGTCCATGCCTTCCATCCGCCTTTGAGAAGATAGATCCGGCCCTTGTGACCCAGCCAGGAAAGAACCCAGACGGTCCAGCCTTCACCGCCCCAGCTTTCCCTGCCGCTGCCGTAGACAATTATGGTGGACAGGCTGTCTGCACCGGCCCTGGAAAGGATGCTGGCCAGCTGCTCCGGTTCTGGAAGGCGGTAGGGTATCTCGTTGGTATCGGTAATGGTCAGTTCCTGCCAGTCAAATCCCCTGGCACCGGGGATGTGTGCTGATCTAAAGTCGGCGGTCAGGCGTGCATCCAGGATAACTGGCCTGTCGGCCGGGTCTGCTATTTTTTTTTGAAGCTGCTCAGGTGAGATCAGGCTGACACAGGGCCTGGCCATGCCCGGGCCTGTCATGAAAGAAAAGAAAACAAGGGCTGTGCAGATGAGTTGAAAATAAAGATGGCGCGGGATCATCGAAGGCCTCCTTTCTGGCGGGTTCCATAATAGGTATGATAAAGCCTGAGGGTATCCGGACGGGTAAAGAGCCTGGTAAGAAAATACCGGACAACGGCAGATATCACCCAGAGCGCATTTTTCACTCCTTTTTTTTCCCATCGGCGTGCAGAGACCTGTGCGCTGCCAAACAGATAGGCCTGTTTGCCAAAGTGTCTCAGGCGCAGGCTGAGTTCAACATCTTCCATCAGGGGGATGGCCGGATAAATATTGTGTTCCATGATCGGCGCCCTTCTGAAAAACTGGATCTGGTCTCCAAAGCTGATATCAAAGAGGCAGACCCTGAGAGTGTTTAAGAATTCGATGAAAGACAGCTTCATCCGGCCTGAATTGAAATGGATGCCATATGCACCGCCGATAAGTTCAGGTTCAGCTTCTAGGGCACGGCTGATCCGTGTAAAGGTGTCAGGTTCGCACAAGGTGTCTGCATGGACCACGGCAATGATATCTGCTGTTGCTGCGTCAAGTCCGGCATGGATCTGTCCGCCCCGGCCGCCGCCGTCTGAAGGGGCTGCATGATGAAAAATGACGGTTGCACCGGCCTTTTGCGCCAGTTCGACAGTCGAGTCTGCTGAGCCGGCATCCACAACAATGATTTCCCGGACAGCCGGATCCATGCGGACCTGCCTGATACAGGGGGTTATATTGTCTGCCTCGTTCTGACAGGGAATGATCACCGAGACTGCGGCAGATCTGGCTGGCGGATGAAATCTGAACAGCCGGAAAGAAAAGAGAAGGCATTGAACCGCCAGCATTATGATGAACGGCAGCCAGACCATGGCCTGGTATACCGGGGGATAATCCCATTGACCGGTATGGTGGGCGTTGCCAATGACGGTAAAATAAAAGCCCATGGAAAAGGTGAGCAGAATCCAGGGCAGGCTTCGTTTGAGAACGGCGAAGGCGAGTATCCATGTCAGGTACCAGAAGTGAACCGTGGGTGAAAGCACCAAAAGGGCTCCAAAGGCGAGGAACGTCCCATTGAGCGGCTCTGAGTAAATCCTTGAAAACCTGGGGATCAGTTTCAGGCAG
>CAZLNA010000383.1:0-2663 GCA_964560485.1 uncultured Desulfobacula sp.
CTCCTGACACTGGTCAAGGAAATGACTTCCTTAAAGCAGTCCTTGAGTATCAAAGTGATTGATTTTAAACTCGCTGCAAAAAAAATCGCGCCTGAACTGGGCAACCGGATGGGCCCGGGGCTGGGGAACGGCTGCATGAGCGGATTCAAACAGGGCCGGGGTCACGGCCGCAATAAATTCGGGGACCAGGACGGCCTCGGGTTTGACAACTAGATCTTTCTCCTGGTGAATGCCTCCCATTCACCGCCCTTGCCTGAGCCCTGTCCTGAGGTGCACGCTGCCAAAGGACAGGGCATTTATATATTGGAAGGTCAGGTTTCTGCAATAACCTGGTTTTTCAACCGGCCGATCCCTTCAATTTCCACTTCCACTTCATCTCCTGGCATCAGGAAAACCGGTGGTTCCCTTGTAAATCCCACGCCGCTGGGAGTCCCGGTCAGAATCAGCGTGCCGGGCAGCAGTGTGGTGGACTCTGATAAAAATGCAATCAGGCGTGCCACGGAAAAAATCATCTCGCCGGTGTTGCCTGTCTGCATGGTGTCGTTGTTCAGCCGGCATTCAACTGTCAGGTTGGCAGGATCCGGTATTTCATCAGGGGTCACAATCCACGGTCCAAAGGGAGAAAAGGTATCAAACCCTTTCCCTCTGACCCATTGTCCGCCCCCGCCTTTTTTCTGCCATACCCTTGCAGAGACGTCATTGGCACAGGTATATCCGAGAACAGCATCCAGCGCATTCTCAATCGTGGCGTTTTTAACCCGTTGTTTTATCACCACGCCGAGCTCTGCTTCATAGTCCACCTGGGGCGGGTTCTGGCATGAGACCGGAATCATTATCTCGTCTTTATGGGCAGCGGCTGCAGAGGGGTTTTTCATGAAAACGACCGGGTTTTCAGGCGGTGTCATGCCGGTCTCCTCAATATGGGGCTGGTAATTTAGCCCGATGCCGAAAATGGCGGGCGGGGCCACCGGCGGCAGAAGTCTTTTCACCCGGCGCCGTTCACCTGATATGGCGTGTTCTCCAAAAATATCCCCGTCAATGAGGGTAGCACTGCCGTCGCGATAATCACATCCTGTATACACCTGATGATCATCACTTTGAAACCGAATAATTCGCATGTTTATTTTCCCCTGATATTCGTATATACCTGATGCATACCTGTTACTGATGCCATAAAAACACTTAGCAGACAAAAGATCAAGACGGATATGCCGGACACAACCCATTTTGAGATCCTCTTTTCAGACCTGCCGTCAAAAAAAGCAGACCTGATTGTCCTGGTACTCACCTCCCAGGGGATATTGAGCCGGGCAGACAGAACCGGTCCCTGGTATGCGGTATCAGTACTGCCGCAAGACCGGGAAAAAGCGCTTAATGCGGTAAATGCCTATTTCAGTGAAAACCGTTTTTTCAACCTGAAACAGCCCGCATCCTCGTTTGAGATGTCATCATTCCAGTCTGTGCCGGCCTTTACCATCATGGTGCTGCTCTCATTCATCCACGGACTGGCCGTGTTCACCCAGCGTCAGGAAGAGTTCATCATCCGGTATGGGGCCTCTGCACTCTATATTCTCCAGGGAGAAGTCTTCCGTGCCGTCACTGCCCTTTTTCTTCATTCAGACCTGCGCCACCTTCTGGGCAACCTGGCCGGAACAATTCTTTTTGGTGCACCGGTCATCTCCCTGGCCGGGTTTGGTTTTGGCCCGCTTTTACTGCTTTTAAGCGGGATCAGCGGGAACCTGATCAATGCATGGGCTTATCAGACCGCCCATCTCTCCATTGGTGCATCCACGGCTGTCATGGGCGGTGCAGGCATTCTTGCCGCCTATCAGGTCGTCCTCAAAAACCGTTTCAACCGGATGAGCAACCTGATGCCTATCCTGGCCGGTGCCACCCTGGTCGCTTTGTTCAGCCAGGGGGAAAAAACAGATGTATGGGCACATATTTACGGATTTCTCAGCGGTCTGGGCCTGGGCGGGCTCTACTTTCCGCTGGCCGGCCGGGTGCATCGCCTGATCAATGACACCCAGGCACTGATCATCGCCCTGGCACTGGTCATCCTCTCTTTCAGCGTTCATGCATGAGGCGGCAGGCAGCCGCATCCCCTTCAGGCATGTAAAATCTCCCCGGAATTCGAAATAATTTTTCAAATCTCAGATCATCATTCATAGTAATAGATATGTTTTTTTTGCCAATCATTCATATGAGGAATACATGGACGTATCAGATATCCAGAATACAGCTGCCACGTATGCACTGAAAAAAGCATTGGAGATTCCCGGGCAGCTGATTGAGATTCTGCCGGAAACACCTGAGGCATTGACCGCACCTGCACAAGAGGTAAGCATGGCCGATGTCACGGGAAAAGGCAGCCTCATCAACGTCATGGGCTGAGAAGGCTGTTCAAAACCGTCCGGGCCGGACCAGTCGACAATTTCAATATTTGTTTGAACCCGCCATATTGTTTGCGAATTCCAGGATGATGGATCGGGGCAGTAAAAGAACCCGGTGTTTGCCTTTTGCGGGTCAGCCGGGTCTTTGAAGCATCCAAGGATCCACAATGTCACGCTGAGGAACTAAACTTTATTTTCCTGGCAGTCCTTCCTTGAATACTATTTGATCTATATGGTATGGAATAAAGGATTTATGGCAATAATCAACAC
>CAZLNA010000384.1:0-2653 GCA_964560485.1 uncultured Desulfobacula sp.
CTTCGAGATAGTCCTCGGCCGGCTCTGACAGCAGGTTGAGCAGGTCAAAAGGCGTAAGAACCTCCCTGTTGAGCGAAGCCAGCACGTCTGAGCCGGAGACCATTGAAAAATAGGTCTTGAAATCAAAGGATTCATACCCGATGACCTGGTCGAGAAAAGACATGGCTTACTCCCTTAAAAATCCGGTAAGTGGAGAGGAAGCCCGGGCAAGATCGCTTTTTTCCGCCATTTTTGATAAAAAGGCCATCCTGCCGGCTCTGACAGCCAGGCCAAAGGCCTGTCCAGTGAGTGCCGGGTCCTGGCTGGTGGCGATGGCAGTGTTTACCAGAACCGCATCCGCGCCCATTTCCATGGCATCAGCAGCCTGGGAGGGCCGGCCGATTCCGGCATCTACAACCACAGGCAGCTTGCTCGTTGCGATGATCCGTTTGATCATGGCTTTCATTTCAAGACCGAGGTTGGTGCCGATGGGGCTTCCCAGGGGCATGACAGCGGCTGCGCCCGCATCGTGGAGCTGCCGGGCCACAGTAATGTCCGGCATCATATAGGGGAGAACCACAAATCCTTCTTTGGCCAGGATTTCAGTGGCTTCCAGGGTCCCCTGGTTGTCCGGCAGCAGATACTGCATATCTGTAATGACTTCGATTTTGATAAAGTCTCCGCATCCGGCTTCTCTGGCGATCCGGGCGATCCTTACCGCTTCCTGAGCTGTCCTTGCACCCGAGGTGTTGGGCAGGAGGGTGACGGTATCCGGGATAAAGTTCAGGATATTCTCCTCCCGGGATCCGGGATCCACACGGCGAAGCGCCACAGTGATCATTTCAGAACCGCTGGCTTCGAGCATGGGGCGTATCAGATCCTTTGACGCAAATTTGCCTGTACCTGTGAAAAGACGGCTGGTAAATCTCCTGTTCCCCAGAACAAGCCGGTCTTTATTGATCGGGTCATTGATATCCGGCATCTATCCTCCTCCCACGAAGTTAAGCAGTTCAATCTGATCAGCCTCGGTTACAGGGGTGGCTGCCCAGTCTTTTTGCTGAACCACCTGCCGGTTGAGTTCAGCAACCAGTGATGACCGGTCGAGCCCGGTCTCAAGGATCAATTCCGCCAGGGTGCTCGATGCGGTTTGAATTGTTTTCCCGTTAAGGACGATTTCCATGACGCCTCCGGCCTGTTTATCGGTAACACTGCTGTCTGATACAGGACAGTCTCAATTATCAGAGCAATCCATCGGGCAAGGCCGGAATTTTTGGAGAAAGGAGAAAGAGGGCCAAAATGGGGTGTTTCTTTTCGCACTTTCCCTACGCCGGTATTACCCGTATCAGGTTCCAAGGGTTGAAGTATTCACTTCTCTCAGCTTTTGGTAACGCACCCCCAGTGATTATGTGGTCTTAATTTATTAGATTTTTGTTAATGTTGTCAATCATTTATTTCAGGTCATATCCCAGGGGCAGCACTGCTGCCTGAATAGATACCTTTTCCGGGCATTCACGAAAAACAGGCCTCGGTTCAGGATGAAAACCCTCTTTTTCAGCATTTGCGGTTGTGATATGGTTGGCGCGTTGAAATACGGATATGATTGAAAAAAGGAGACGGCATGCACCTGATGGAAAAGTTTTCAAATTCATTTGTCATTACAACTGAGCTTGGTCCGGTAAAAGGGGTCATGACAGACGATGCCATTGAAAAGGCCAGGGCATACAAGGCCCTTGACGGGATAAACATCCATGACTGCCCCATGGGGAACTTGAGGATCAATGCCGTCAGCATGGGCAAACTGGTCCAGGACAGTCTGAATATTGAAGCCATTCCCCATTTTACCTGTCGGGACCGCAGCCTGTTAGGGACCCAGGCAGACCTTCTCGGCGCCCATGCCATGGGGATCAGAAATATCCTGGTCACTACGGGTGATCCGCCCAAACACGGGCCATACCCGTCAAAACCCGTATATGACTACAATACCTTTGATCTGATCCGGCTGATAAAACGGCTGAACCAGGGGTTAGACTTCAATGAAAAAGAATTCGGCGGAAAGACCGGATTCAACGTTTCCTGCACAGCCATGCCCACGGCGAGGCACCTTGACCGCGAGATTGAGCGGATGAAGAAAAAAATCAGTGCAGGCGCTGATTTTTTTCAGACCCAGGTGGTCTATGATACAGAAAAAACAATTGATTTTTTAAAAGCGTCCAAACCGCTGGGAAAACCGGTTCTGGTCGGTATCATGCCGTTAAAAAGCGTTAAAATGGCCCGTTTTATGGATAAAAATGTGGACGGAATTGATGTGCCTGAAGCAGTGATTTCCCAGATGGAAGATCAGGGAAAAACAGGGGTTGAAATTGCCTGTGACCTGATCGACCAGATCGTTGACTTTGCAGATGGCATTCATATCATGGCCATGGGGGATATCAAGGGGACCAACCAGATTGTCGAATTTGTCAGGAACCGGTAAGCGGACGGACTGTCCTGATCAATCGTCTTCGCGGTTTTCCTTGAGCTCAATATACCACTCATCACCACCGTATATCTCGTCCATGCAGGAGGGACAGAGACTGTGGCTGAAAAGTGCTGTGGAGTGCTGTTCAAAATAACTTTCCAGCTGATTCCAATACCCTTTGTCATCACGGATTTTTTTGCATGAGGAACAGATGGG
>CAZLNA010000385.1:0-2653 GCA_964560485.1 uncultured Desulfobacula sp.
GTATACGACGGCTGGGCAATTCACTTCTTGAGCGAAAGATCACGCAGTATCACCTGCTTTTCACCCATGTTCACTGGGATCATATTATCGGTCTGGCCTTTTTCAGGCCCCTGCTTTTCAGCAATGTTGAGATTGTGATTCAGGAAAGACGGTTTATGAATATCACCACCCGTGATGTTCTCAATGAAATGCTCAAGCAGCCGTTTTTCCCCATTGGTGTGGATGATTTCAAATCCAAGGTCCTTTTCGCGCCTCGATTAAACGATTCGTTTCGCGTTGGATCCATTCAAATAGAAACCATTCCAACCAGCCATCCGGGGGGTGGTCTGGGATATAAATTCACTGAAGCGGATGCCACCTTTGTTTTTTTAACTGACAATGAACTTGGGTTTAATCATCCGGGATGCAAACTCTTTAAAGACTACCTGGCGTTTTCAAGAGATGCGGACCTGCTGATTCATGACGCCGAGTATACGCCTGAAGAGTATAAAAAGAACAAAACATGGGGCCACTCAGCCTATTCAGATGTTCTCACACTCGCCAAAAAGGCCGGGGTCGGGCAGCTGGGGCTTTTTCACCTTAATCAGGACAGGAGTGATGATCAGGTGGATGAAATGGTGAGCCAGTGCCGGGAAGAACTGGCTGAACATGACAGCGGGATTGATTGTTTTGCAGTGGCCACGGACATGACATTTCATTTATAAGTCCCAGGACATGTCATCCCATCCCCCTGTGCCGAGTGAGCACAATTTTCTAAAAATCCTGAAAACCATGCTGTCATGGAAGATGGCAGTTATGTTCTTTTTCGGATTCTCCTCCGGTCTGCCGTTTTATATCATTAAAGATGTCCTAAAGCTCTGGATGACGGATAACCAGGTGGATATCGGCACCATTGGTCTGTTTGCGCTCCTCGGGATGCCGTATACCCTTAAGTTTATCTGGTCGCCCATGATGGATGGGATTGTTCCCCCTTTTCTGGGCAGGCGGCGCGGATGGATCCTGATGACCCAGATCGGTCTGATGATCACCATTGCCATACTCGGCCAGTTTGATCCAAAAACCTCTTTGTGGTGGATTGCCTTCTTTGCCCTGTGTGTGAATTTTTTCGGAGCGAGTCAGGATATTTCTCTGGATGCGTTCCGTCGCGAATACCTGTCCAGTGACGAGCTGGGGTTTGGTACAGGGGTCTGGATGAATGCCTGGCGCCTGGGGACGTTTTTTTCAGTCGGCCTTTCTGTGCTGGCAGACCATGACATTGAATGGTCCACGATCTTTTTTCTATTGTCCGGGCTGATGGGCATTGGTGTGCTCACAAACCTAATGGTCCCTGAACCGGAAATCGAAGAACCCCTGCCAACGAATTTGAAAGAGGCGGTGGTTGAACCGTTCGTTACATTTTTCAACCGCCGGGGCGCCACCCTGATCCTGCTGTTCATCCTTTTGTATAAACTCGGGGACAATATGGCCAGCACCATGACCATCCCGTATGTGGTGGCATTGGGCTTTTCCAAGGCAGATTATTTTGTCATTGTCAAAGGGGTCGGCACCTTTGGTCTCTTTGGCGGGGTGCTGGTGGGCGGGTCCATCATGATTCGCCTCGGCATTGCAAAAAGCCTCTACCTGTTTGGCCTGCTTCAGGCAGTTTCAACGGCCCTGTTTGCCTGTCTGAAAATGATCGACCACACCTCAATGTTCTGGCAGGATTACAGCATGACCCTCTTAGGCAGCATCGTGTCATTTGAGTTTTTTGCTACCGGTCTCGGGCAGGCAGCATATGCCTCTTATATGGCGCTTCAGACAGATAAACGGTTTACCGCAACCCAATATGCGCTCCTGACAAGCCTTATGGGCGTTCCGGGTGTGTTTGCAGCAGCAGCCACCGGATATATGAGCAAATTTTTAGGATGGCCGCTTTTTTATCTGGTCTGCAGCCTTGTTGCGGTTCCAGGATTGCTTTTGCTCTTTAAAATTGCTCCCTGGCATGCAGACAATCAGGCATTGGAAAACAGGGGGTAGCGAAGGCCGCCTGTGAGGAAAACGGTTGTATGATCCGCTTTTGGCAAGGGTTTGAAAACATCAGGGACAAAAGAAAAATAACGTGGATTTCCTTGTGAAGGGGATCGGAAATATTGCTTGACAAAGAACAGGCTATTTTTTACTAAATGGTCTGGAAAAAGACAGGTACAAATGGTCTTTAAATATTGATGCAGACCGATTGAAAAACGGATCTGATGTTTTTTGTTTAACCTTGATAAGCGTACACTGTTGAACGAAAAAAAAATGGTGTACAGGGGCCGGATACCCTTAATGAACCGTTATCCGGTGGCTCCCCCTGGGCCTGGGCAGTATTTGGAATAAATCAGGATAGACCGGGTTCATACCTTTAAGGTTATTGCTGAAAACAACAATGCTTGTACAAACTGGTGAGGAGGCTAACGAATGACCCAGAACGCAACACCAACAAAAGAATTGGCTGGATCTGCCATGGTGATCGGTGGCGGTATTGCTGGCATGCAGTCCGCGATTGATTTGGCCAATTCAGGATATTATGTCTACCTGGTTGAAAAATCCTATGCCATTGGCGGGATGATGGCCCGCCTGGATAAAACCTTTCCGACCAATGACTGTACCATGTGAGTGATCTCCCCTAAAC
>CAZLNA010000386.1:0-2578 GCA_964560485.1 uncultured Desulfobacula sp.
GGATATCCTGTTTGAAGAGCATAACCTGGCATCCCTGATTGAGGGTGCTGTCAACAACTGCCATGCCGGGATCAGGGCCAAGAAGATCGGTGTCCGGATGGACTGCCCGGACGAACTGACCGTTATGGTGGATCCCATCCTGATGGAGCAGGCGATTATCAACCTTGTGGACAATGCAGTGAAGTACAGCCCGGAAGACTCGTCCATCAGTATCCAGGCCGAATCTGTGAACGGATTCGTGGATATCAATATTTCGGACCAGGGATGCGGTATTGGCAAAGAACACCTGCCAAAGCTCTTCAACCGGTTCTACAGGGTGGATAGGGCAAGGAGCCGTCAGGAGGGGGGCACCGGCCTCGGCCTTGCCATTGTCAAGCATATTATCTCCTATCATCAGGGAAAAATAGATGTTTCCAGTGTCAGGGACGGTGGTACGACATTTAAGCTTAGAATCCCGGCATGACTGATCATCAGTTCCAGATAATTCTCGATTCTTTTCACACTTATGCGGACCGTTTTATCCGTGAATCTGATGATAATCTTCCCTATATCCTGAAAAAAGAACACACACTGGCAGTTGTTGCCAATATTGACATACTCTGCACCGAACTGGCCCTGAATGCTCAGGAAACCTTTCTGGCAAGGACATCAGCACTGCTTCACGATTTTGGTCGCTTCCGTCAGTACGAAACCTGGAACACATTTTCTGACGGGGCTTCAACAGATCATGCCAGCCTGGGAGTGGCAGAGATCGAGGCGCATCAGATCCTGGACAGGTTAAATGCCCTGGAAAAGGCTGATATAACGGCATCTGTCGCCGTACATAACAAGTTTTCCGTGCCAGAGAAGATGCCCCCCCGCGCAAGGTTATTGTCCCGGCTGGTAAGGGATGCGGACAAAATCGACATATACCGGGTGATGGCGGAAAAATATCTCCAGGACCGGTCATTGCGTAAAGAAGAGAACCAGTTTATCACGCTCGGGCTTGAAGAAAGCCAGGAAATATCAGACCATCTTGTTCAACAATTGTTTGAACACAAGCTGCTGGACAAAAATGAGGTAAAGACCCTCAATGATTTGAAACTACTGCAGGTTTCCTGGCTCTTTGACCTGAATTTTTGCCAGAGTATCTGTCTGGTAAGAAAGAGGGGGCACCTGGAACGGATTTTTAATACATTGCCTCAAACTCCCCGGATCAGGGAGCTTGAGGCATTTATTCAATCATTTGTTTCCCGGGTTGTCTGCTGACAGCCGGGTTTCGATTCAGACTTCAGGACGCGGGAGGACCCCGGCTCTTTCGGCAATTTCAGGTACTTTGTGTTCCCATTCAATTGCCATCATGTGAACACCGGCAATACCTTCCAACTCCTTGAACTCTTCCACCTGTTCCAGGGCAGATTTAATCCCTTCTTCAGCCTGGTCTTTTTTCTCCACCCCTTTGAGGCGGTTGACCAGGGATTCGGGGATATCCATGCCAGGAACAAATTTAGACATGAAATTGGCCATGCCGGCATTTTTCATGGGCGTGACACCGGCCAGGATATAACATTTTTCATGAAGGCCCATATCAACGGCTTTTTTCATAAAATCCCGGAATTTGTCCATGTTGAAAATGCACTGGGTCTGGATAAAATCTGCGCCTGCCTCGATTTTGGTGGCCAGCCGGTGAACCCTGAATTCATAAGGGTCGGCAAACGGGTTGCAGGCTGCACCGATAAACAGCTTGGGCGGGACATCAATATCTTCGCCATTGAGGAATTTGCCGTCATCCCGCATGGTTTTGGCCAGGTTGATCAGCTGCATGGAATCCAGGTCGTGGACATTTTTGGCTTCAGGGTGATTGCCGAATGTCTGGTGATCACCGGACAGGCAGAGCATGTTCCGGATACCCAGCGCGTTGGCACCCAAAATATCGCTCATCATGGCCAGGCGGTTTCTGTCCCTGCAGACCATCTGGAAGTTGGGCTCGATACCCTCTTCCAGAAGCAGTTTTGAGCCGGCAATGGATGACATGCGGACCACAGCGGTCTGGTTGTCTGTCATATTCACTGCATCCACATTGCCTTTCAGATATTGGAATTTTTCTTTTAAATGGGCCACATTGGTCCCTTTTGGCGGACCGCATTCCCCTGTAAACGCGAAATGGCCGGCCTTGAGGACTTTTTCAAGATTGCTTCCAGATTTAAGCTCACTCATCTTGGGTCTCCCTTATATTAAATATTTCCCTGAACCAGTTCTTCCCGGATGCTTTTCCTGGGGCCGCCGTCTCGGGCTGTTTTCCAGTTTTTAGCCGGTTTTACGCCCTGCAGATCTGCAAGCCGGCCCTGTTCCATTTTTTTGCGGACAATGGAATCCCAGATGCATTCGGTCTCTTTGTTCACTTCGCAGATGCCGGCTGAAGATCCGCCGCAGGGTCCGTGCAGCAGGCTTTTTGCACACCTTGCCACAGGGCAGAGGCCGCCGAACAGGTGTATCCCGCAGGTGCCGCACCCGGCACACCGCTCTTCCCAGACACCGTGTTCAGTGGCGCCTCCAAAGAAGGTGGTGTTGACCGCCGGAAAGAAGGTCTGGTCAGGAT
>CAZLNA010000387.1:0-2577 GCA_964560485.1 uncultured Desulfobacula sp.
CCATTCTTGATACCATGAAGGCCTATATCGAGGCGCAGGTTGAAAAAGAAGGGTACAAGGACAACCTGCTGAACCTCAGGGTTGAATTCACCCAGGCCAATGCCTCTTCGCTTGACCTGATCATTATCACCGATTTTGACGGGGAAATGGCACCGCTTTACAGGCGTCTGTCGCGGGCTGTCCAGCGCTGGGCTACAGATGCCTGCACCGAGAACAACTGGGAAATCCCGTTCACACAGATTCAAATCCATCAGGATTCATGATTGTTAAAATGATTCCTGACCCTGGGCTTTAAAAACAGCCGGACAGTGAATAATTAGAATGGCAGAACCAGAAAACAGCAAATCCAGATCCGCTGATCAGGACCGGGCACTTTACAGAACCGTTTTTGAGAATACCGGAACTGCCACGGTTCTTATCGAAGAGGACATGACCATCAGCCTTGTCAATACTGAATTAACAAGAATATCCGGTATTGACAAACCACTTGTGGAAATGAAAATGAAGTTTCCCGAACTGATAGCAGAACAGGACCGGGATACTGTCATTGCCAATCATTACCTCAGACGTTCCGATCCGGACAAGGCACCGCGCAACTATCCCTGCCGGGTCAAGGTGGCAGGCGGAAAAATCAAGGAGTGCCTTTTAACCGTTGCCCTGGTTGAAGGCACAAAACAGAGTGTTGCTTCGATCACTGATCTTTCAAAGCAGAAAGACCTGGAACGGCAGGTGGCGCGGATAAGCCAGGAAGAGCGTCTCCATGTGGGGCAGCTGCTTCATGATGACCTTGGCTCCCACCTTGCGGGAGTTGAAGCCATGTCCGCCATTTTAGCAGCCAGGCTTACCAGATCCGGTCACCAGGAAGCCGGTCTTGCCGAGGAAATAAAAGAACTTGTCAACCAGGCCATAATAAAAACCAAATCCCTTGTCCAGGGACTTGTTCCGGTTGATGTCGCGCAGACCGGATTCATGCAGGCCATTGATCAATACAGGCTGGGTGTTGAAAAAGCATTTTCAGTTGAATGCGCTGTTTCCGGTGAAATATCCGCATCTTCACTTGAACCTGAACGCTTAAGCCACCTTTACTATATTGTCCGCGAGGCAGTGAACAATGCTGCAAGGCACGGTGAAGCCACCCGGATTGATATTTTTTTTGAACAATCCAATGCGTTCATCAAAGCAAGAATTTTTGATGACGGCAAGGGCTTTGATCCAAATGATTCACACTTTAAAGGGGTTGGCCACCAGATTATGAAACTCAGAGCCGATCTGATCGGAGCCGATCTTGAAATCAGGCCTGATAGCGACAAAGGAACTACGGTTCAATGCCGGATAAAAAGAATATATGCATCATAGATGACCACCCTGTTTTCAGGAAAGGGCTCGCCCAGCTCATCAACGAGGAAAGCGATCTTGAAGTCACAGGAGAAGCCGATGGTGTTGATGAGGGAATAAATCTGATAGTTCAGGACCCGCCCGATCTAGTCATCGTTGATATTACGCTCAAAGACAGATCCGGCCTTGATCTTATCGAGTATTTAAACCAGCACCTGCCAAAACTGCCCATCCTTGTCATTTCCATGCACGATGAATCCCTTTATGCGGAGCGGGTTTTAAGGGCAGGCGCTCTAGGGTATATCACCAAACAGGAAATGACCAATAATGTTGTCTCGGCTGTCCGGCAGGTCATTTCAGGCAAACGATACGTCAGCAGCACTGTTATGGATATTCTGCTTGAAAAAATGTCGGCCGTTCCTGCTGAAAAGGATATCCACCCCATCCAGACCCTTTCCAACCGGGAGCTTGAAGTCTTTGAACTCACCGGCCGGGGCTTCAAACGCCAGCAGATTGCAGACCGCCTTCATCTGAGTGTAAAAACCATAGGGACCTACAGGGAAAGTATCAAAAAGAAACTGGGACTTAAGTCCGCGGCTGAACTGATGAAACACGCGGTTACTTTTGTTCAGAAAGATTAATTGGAAACCATCCGGTCAGAATAATTTCGGCAGAAATCGCCCTGTCCGCTTTGAATACCCTTCATATGCATCACCAAAAACCTCCTGCATGACCGCCTCCTCTTTTTTGATCAGCCAGTGCCAGACCGGATGGAGTAAGACCACCCATGCGATGAAAACCCATGAGTTAAGAAACAATGCAATACCCGGGCATACAAAAGATATCCATGATGCATACATTGGGTGTTTAAAGTATTGAAACGGACCGCGGGTGCAGAGCTGATCATGAGACCACCAGCTTTTCAGGGTCCGGAACGACCAGATATGAAGACCCAGTCCTGCAAGAATTAAAATGATACCAAAAACCTTTAAAAGGAAAGGGATGGTTTTCAGAATCGGCAGGTTGACGTGTGACGACAGCCAGAAAAAAAGGACAAACATACCAATGCTTATTCCGGCACCTTTCGGACCGATACCGAATATTTTCTGCAGTCTGCCCTGTTCCATCCGGGATCCTCTATAAAAAAGGGTGTTTTTTCGATATTATGTCCTGCCGGTTTCCATTGCAAGGGTTATCTTTCAGGCCTGGAGCATCTCATGCCATAGGTCTTTTGCCTATACC
>CAZLNA010000388.1:0-2577 GCA_964560485.1 uncultured Desulfobacula sp.
GCCCAGAGGCAGACCAGAATAAGAAGGGCTGTCAGGACCAGCAGCCCCCCCACCCATCGATGTGTGGTATTAGTTCTCATCTATTTTGCGTGTCTCTCTGGGATGAAGCAGTCTGAAAATTGTTTCAAGCCCGGCAACAAAGGAGAGTGGTGTTGGGCTGCAAAGGGTTTCCGGATCCAGCACATGGACGCGATGGTGTTGAACCGCTCTCATTGTTGTGTAGGTCATCCACTTTTTTTTTTCCACCTTTGCAGATGCTTTGGATGACCCCATGACCGCGATCAGAATCACCTGCGGATTTTTTGCAATCACCATTTCCCGGCTGATGATGCCGGACCGCTCATCTGAGAAGATGTTCATCCCGCCGGCCAGACGGATGTACTCATCCATAAAGGTCTGACGGCTCACCGCATAAAGGGGTTTCATCCCAATCTGGAAAAAGACCGGCGGCTTGTCAAGCTGTTTGATCTGGTCTGAAATGACCGACACCTTTTTAGTGGCAGCAGAGATCATTTCCTGAGCCCGTCCGGTCTGCCCGAGGCGTGTCCCGATTTTTAAAAAAGACCAGCACATGGCGTCAAAGGTATCTGGGTTGCCCACAAGCACGACCTGAAGTCCCAGTCTTTTCATCTGTTCAACCTGCCGCCTGTTGGTCAGGGGGCTGGTGAACACAAGATCCGGCTGCAGACTTAGTATTCTTTCCACGTCTGCCTGCTTGACTGAGCCCACCTTTTCAATCGTTTTAGCAGCTACAGGCACATTGCAGTATATGGTGTTGGCAATGAGCAGGTCCTGGGCACCTAAAAGAAAAATGGTTTCCGTAATCAGAGGAGAAAGGGAAATCACCCGGCCGGGAATCCGGGCATCTCCATTCTGACCTGCAAGCGCAGCAGTATTAACACACGCTGTCAGTAAAACGATCCAGAGCCAAAGGGTAACGGCGCTCCGACAAAGGTTTTGTTTATTCATGCCGCAAACGCTCCAAAGCCCCTGTAAAAATGGCATTCAATGCTGTTCTCAACACCCGGGGCATTTCTTCTTCTCCAACAAGCGGTTCAATGTCTGCCACCGGGTGGCGGGCTATCTTTGACGCAATGGCCAGACACCATTGTTCAAAACTGTCCAGAGACACCACCTGGCCTTTTTCATACGCATCGCTCAAGGCCAGGGCAGATTTTATAAAGGCCTCATATGCGGGATCGAGCACAACCTTGTCCACCAGTCTGGCAAGTGCCTGGCCCGCATCAGCAGGATCAGGCCCCATGCATTCACACCGGACGCCCGCGGCGAGTTCATACAGGAAAATCCCGCGCTCCTTGAGCCGCTGGAACACATGGCGGCTGGCAAACAGTTTGTTCTGTTTTGCCACAGCCTGTGTCACACCGTCATATACCGCTTTTGCAATGAGCTCGCCCATTTTGGTATGGCCGCCGCTAAGCTTCACCAGGGTGCCCTCGCCCTGAACAATGATCAGATTATCTGTACCCGTGCCAGTGGCGCCATTGATTTTTGCTGTACTGGCGCTTCTGATGTCCAGATCATCCAGTGCAGCGGTTTTGGCCTCGGTAATCGTTATCACAGCCCGGCTCATGGCACGTTCAGACAGTTTCATATTGGTCAGAACAATAATATTGATGGTTCCGGGCTCATAAAACCGGCCCTCATCCTTGGACGTACGGACTGCGTTGGAATGAACCCCGGCTGTGGCAAGCGCAACTGCTTCCATCTGCTTAAACCGTTCCCGGGTAAGGCTTAAATGGGCCAGATCTGCGCCCGTCATCAATAAGGCAGTGGATACTTTTTCCCTTTCAAGGGCACTTAAGACAGCTGCTTCAAACGATTCAAATCCTGAGTGATGCATCGGCCCCCATGTCTGGGGCGGCAGGTAATGGTTTCCAACGGCTTTGATGCCTGTCTTGAAGCCTTCCAGCGTAGACAGTATTTTCTGGGGGGCCTTAAAGTCAATCACCAGTGTTTTGTTTTCAAAATCAAGCAGTGACAGGGTGTAAACCATCCCAGAATTCACATAAGCCAGATCAAGGTCGATCTTTTTGAGCCCTGTCACCCCCGGTTTCAGCACATGTTTTGCAGGTTCGGCAAAAGATTGGGCATAGAGCGTTGAAGCAAGCCATGAAATAAAATATCCTGAATGGGTGCTGGCTCGGCAGGTCAGTTCACAGGGGAAATAATAAACCTGATGGTTTTTAACTGCATCGACATCTTTCCATCCGGGCTGTGAAAAAAAATGCTGCGCTGCAAGGCGGTCCTGACCACAGCCATAAATGACCTGCGGATTAAAATCCATCCACTTTTGCTTTGTCACACTGGTGACATCTCCTGGCTGATTAAAATCAGGCGGGATGCCTCCGGCCAGACGAATAAATTCATTCTGGAATGAATCACTGCCCGGGGTCATCACCTGGTCTCGTCCCATCAGACGGATGACCCGTTTACGCGCCAGGGGCTTTGCTTTTTCAAGTTTGAGACGGATATGCGCTATTTGTTCCCGGTTCTTGGCAACAATTTTTTCTGCTTCCTCTTTTGCTGCATCCGGAACAGAGCTTTCCGCTTCTTTTT
>CAZLNA010000389.1:0-2572 GCA_964560485.1 uncultured Desulfobacula sp.
GTCCTGAGTGCCATGGGGATTCCCAGAGAAGATATCGACCAGTTACTTTCCACTGCGTACAGCAGAGAAAACGGGATCAATCTGACCGAACTGATTGAACAGCTTAAAAAGGTTGAACAGCAGACCCTTCAGACGCAAACCCGGTATCAGACACCGCCTGGCGACAATGCCGCAGCATCCCTGCTCAAACAGATGGGCCTTGATTCAGATATGGCCAGAACCGAGACCCTGTCGCTGAATGAACTGATTTCTGCGTTTGAAAAAATCAAAGGCCGCATGGCAGCAGAAAATCAGCCTGTTCAGGATACGGGCGCCCAGTCTGCATCTGTCAGTGATAAAACCCATGAGATGCTCAAATCGCTGTTCAGATCCATGGAAATCGAAAAATCAGCCGGGGAAAAACAGGTTTTTCAATTTTCAAGAGAGCAGGTGAAAAACCAGTTCGAAAATGGACTGCTGCTGCCTGATAAAGAGGGCAACCCGGCAAAAGGACTCTTTGCGGAGCTTAAGGAAAAAACATCCCCCCGCCACCTCAAAGCCACGGATGAACTGGCACAAAGCGCATCCCTGGCAAAGGAGAAATCTGAACATGCAGCCGGTTTGTTAAAGGACGGGCCGGGTGATGGCAGGACCCTGAGTCGATTGAACACGGCCCGGTCTTCGGTCAGCAGTGATGCGGGCCAGGCTGCCGCCGGCGAACTCAAATCCGCAGACAGCCAGGCCGGTCAGACAGTTTCAAAAACTGCGACTGCGTTCAAATCCCTGCCAGCCCACGTGACCCAGCAGGTCAGCAAAAGTATTGTCAGAGCTGTCAACCAGGGCGAAAATACCCTTAAAATCCAGTTGAAACCACCGGAACTCGGCCGGCTGATGGTGACCATTGATAACTCCGGCAATAACATGAAGGTCAATATCATGACCGAAAATGCATCCACCCGGGAAATACTGGTTTCAAATGCCAATGAACTCAGGTCTGTACTTTCGAATTCAGGGGTGAACCTGGAGCGGTTTGAGGTGGATATGGGCTCTGATTTCAGGCAGTCCATGGCAGATGCGAGGCAGTCCGGACAGAACAGCGGCCGTCGGCAGAACAGCAAAACCGAACAGGCGCTTGAATCCATGAACAACGAGACCGTCACAAGCCTCTCCGAGGCGGTTGAACAGGGTGAATCCCTTCATTTTGTGGCATAAAAGGAGTTTGTAATGGCCGTTTCAACAACTGGAAGCAGTTCCCTGGATCATATCACCGGTTCCTACCAGTCCAACAGCCAGGAAAAGGCTCAGGAGCAGGATACCCTGGGACAGGATGCGTTTTTAACCATGCTGGTGGCACAGCTCCAGAACCAGGACCCGCTCAACCCGATGGACGGGACAGATTTTTCAGCCCAGCTGGCCCAGTTTTCACAGCTTGAGCAGCTCATCAATCTCAATGATACCATGGAAAACCTTGCCGCATCCTTTAACCAGGGCGCTGAGGGGGACGCGACCTCTTATATCGGCAAACAGGTGACAGGCAACGCGGATGTGATGAATGTGGAAAACGGTTCGGTCTCAGGCGGATTTTATAACCTTTCTCAGCCGTCAGATGTAATGATTACTGTTACGGACGAGGCCGGCAATACAGTGAAGACCCTTTATGAAGGGCAGCAGAGTGCCGGTTCCCATCTGATTTCCTGGGATGGCACCAACAATGCCGGAAATGCGGTGGAAGACGGCACGTACCATTATAAAATTATGGCCAACAGCGGATACGGGTATACGGAAGTACCGGCGTCAGTAACCGGTAAAGTTGAAGGCGTGGCCTATAATAACGGAAAACCTTACCTGGTGGTCCAGGGGATTCTGCTTGACCCGGGCTCTTTGACAGCCGTGTCAGACCCCGCAGAAACCGGTTCATCAGAATCTGTCGAGTCTGCCATGAGCTACCTGGGCCGGACCGTCACTTCAAATGCCCCCATCGTGCTGGTGGAAGGTGAACAGGTGGCCGGCAGCGGCCTGAGTTTTGAGCTCGACAGCCCGGAGGAAGTGACAGTCCAGGTGTATGATGCCTTTGACACACTGACCCGGACCATCACCCTGTCAGCGGATGAGACAGCCGCCGGAACGAACTCTGTTGAATGGGACGGCCTGTCTGACCTGGGATACAAGGTGTCTGACGGCATGTATTATTATACCGTGTCAACCGGGTCGGGATATGCCAAAACCCCGGTGTCAGAAGAGGTTTCCGGCATAAAAAATATGAACGGCAGTCAATACCTGATCCTGAATGATTCCGGACGGCTGGTGGCCTTGTCCACCATTTCCCAGATTAATTGAGGCATGGGTGATCATGGATCAGATGTCATACAAGCGTAATAAAACCCTGAGGGGTAACAGATAGGAGAGGGATTATGTCTTTATCAAGTGCACTTTTTACCGGAACCAGTGGATTGAAGAACATGGGAAATGCACTCCAGGTAGTGGGTAACAACATTTCCAACTTGAATACCATTGGGTTTAAAAAAGGCCGCTCGACCTTTGCCGACACCCTGTACGAAAGTGTGGCCACCCAGGCCGGCACCGCCCAGATGGG
>CAZLNA010000390.1:0-2524 GCA_964560485.1 uncultured Desulfobacula sp.
CTCTGGATAAGGGCTGCTTTGGATTTTGAACAGTTGCTGGTGGTGGCTGTCTGACCGATAAATAGCCCTGCGTGATCGTCAGAGCCACCAGTGAACCCTTTGATCCATGGATCTGTGCTCATGGGTTCAATTTTGTATTTCTCAACCAGGGCGGCAATATGGTCAGGGGTCAGGTTTTTGAGAATATGCTGCCAGGATTCGTTGTAGTAGCGGTTTCGTGCACCGTTGAGCCCTTCAAACACATCAAAAAGCAGGATCAGTTTTTCCAGGGTCTGGGTATCAAGCCGCTGGTTGATGCTGTAAAAGCCGTGGGCCACAGAGCAGGCAATATTCTGGTCTTTGATATATTCCCTGAGCAGGTAGATGTTATGGCGGATGGCATCAATTTTAGCGAAGTGCTCCGGCGTGATGTCATAAACCAGGACATGAATTTTACAATTGTTTTCAGGGAAATACGTGGTGACCTCAACACTTAAAAATGTGTCCTCAGGGTGCTTTTCAACCAGCTCAAGACCGCCTTCTATGGTATTGTGGTCAGTGACCGTGACATAATCCATCCCACTTTGTTTGGCCGCCTGGTAAAGCGATTCGATCTCTGTGTAGGATTCGCTGGCCCCGACTTTTTTTAAAAACCATTCTGAGGGTCTTTTGGATTCTTTTGAGTGGACGTGAAGGTCTGCACGTATCATATGGTTCCTCCTGAAGCTTGATTTTGAATGCTCTGTATACTTAAAAAAAGTGTATGAGAATTCAATTAAGATTGTATTTCGAAATGGTAAAGATCTATTTTAAAAGCATGCTCAAAAAGAACCAAAACCTTTTATTTACAATGGCTTTGAAAAATCATGAACCGGTCGAGAATCGTTTCATGGACGAATACCGGGGCGGTTTGCGGCCATTGAAATAGTCACAGGCATTATAGTACAGCAGATCCTTGGCCCACAGCGCTAAATGGCCCGGATCATCAACGATTTTTCGTATGATCTGCACTGGGTTTCCCAACAGGTCGAGCAAAGGGCCGGCAAGCTCGGACGGGTCACGGAAACACTCCCAGTCGCAGCGCCTGCAGTCCGTATCAAGTGTGCCTGGCAGAGTGCCGTTCATCTGGTAGAATTTTCCGAAATTATCCTGTCCCCTGTAGCCGCAGGGATAGGTATCTCCTGATGCCGCATCAACAAAGAAGTAGTTGATCCCGCCCTGGCAGGGGTAGGAGACCGGGGTTTCCCGGCTCAGGTCTTTGACAAGGGCATGAAGGGAGGTTTGGGGCGAAAAGATGCGGATCTGGCCCCGGTATTTGGGGATGGTGTCCCTCAACGCTTTGAAGATCATGTGTTTTTCATCTGGGGTGAATTTAATGACATGATCCACTGCACTGGCCTGGTAGACCGGGTCAAGGTCAGTACAGCTGTCGTCAACGCTCATGGGATAGCAGGCATTTGCAATGGTGAACCCCATATCAATGACGGTTTCGTAAAATTTTGAAAATGCCTGGCAATAGGTTGAATAGACCTGGTCTTCATACGCCTGATCTGTTGCGAAATCCCGGCGGGAGAGCTGCCGGGTCATATCGCCGCCCAGGTTCCGGTTGATCCCAAGGTTAACCGACGGATAGATATTGGCAGACTCAAATATGGGAAGTGCCTTTTTGATCCCCTCAAAGACGCCTTTGAATCCGCGCATACTCTCATGCAGCGCAGCATCGCAGGAATCGATACTGATCCATACATTGCGTACCGGGGTTTGGGCCAGCTTTTCAACGGTTTTTTCCACTTTGTCTGTGAATCCCGGTTTCTGACTTCCTGTGAAAAAAAAGCCGTTGGTGCCGGTCCTG
The DNA here is from genome assembly GCA_964560485.1 of uncultured Desulfobacula sp. Taxonomy (GTDB): domain Bacteria; phylum Desulfobacterota; class Desulfobacteria; order Desulfobacterales; family Desulfobacteraceae; genus Desulfobacula. The sequence continues at coordinate 1,832 of CAZLNA010000390.1, forward strand.
ATGAACGGAATCTTATTGTTCCCGGCCCGGTTGATATAGGCGCAGAGGTCGTCCAGCATTAAAAATGGCTCTCCACCGGTAAAAGAGATCGCTTTAACACCGTTGGGGCCTGCAGCATCAATCATTTTGAAGATTTCACCAGAGTCAAGGCTCTGGCGTTTGAAGGGTTCGGTGATCCGCATGCTGCACTGGGGACAGGTGGCATTGCATTTATCTGTGACCTGGATCACGAGTTGGCCAGGGGTGAGCTGGATCAGTGTCTGCTGCCATTTATGTTTCAATTCTGTTAGGGTCATAAAGTCTTGCTTGTCCTGTTCAAATGAGCTGATGGATGTCAGCCGGCTTTCTGAAGTTCTTCCTTGACCGCCCGGCCAAGTTTTTCAAAATTGTAGGGTTTTCTAAGATAGGTGCCTGCGCCGAGTTTCTGTGCTTTCCGAACCCGGTCAGACTCTGAGAAACCGCTGGTGATGATTGCCTGTTGATCTGGATTGATTTCAAGTATTTTCATATAGGTTTCAAGGCCGTCCATGCCCGGCTCCATGATCATGTCCAGAACCAGGAGATCCGCCTTTTCGCTTCTCATGTATTCCACGGCCCGTTCACCATTTTCAAAGGTGTGCACTGTGTAATTCAATCGTTTCAGATAGTGACTGGCGATCTCCCTTTGTTCGGGCACATCGTCCACCACCAGGA
>CAZLNA010000391.1:0-2508 GCA_964560485.1 uncultured Desulfobacula sp.
CCCAGGACATGCACAGCATTGCCGAATCCGGTATTGCTGCCCACTGGAGCTATAAAGAAGGCACCAAGGTCGATGAAACAACAGGAGAGCTCTTTGCCTGGATCCGGAACCTGGTCGAGAATCAGGAAAGTTCCCATGATCCGGATGAGTTTATTGAGAATGTCCGGATCGACCTATACCCGGATGAGATCTATGTGTTTACCCCTCAAGGAGAAATCAAAACACTGCCAAAAGAGGCAACACCGGTTGATTTTGCCTATCTGATCCATACGGAAGTCGGGGAAGCCTGCACCGGCGCCAAGGTGAACGGTAAGATGGTTCCGCTGGCCCACAAGCTTATGACCGGCAATACCGTTGAAATTGTCACCACCAAAGGGCATACCCCAAGCGCAGACTGGCTTAACTTTGTCAAAACCGTTAAAGCCCGCACAAAGATACGGGCGTGGATCAATGCCCGCGAAAAAGAGCGTTCCTATTCCCTGGGCCGGGAAATGTGTGAAAAAACCTTCCGAAAGCGAAGCCAGAGTTTTAATTCCCTGATGAAATCGGGTGAAATAAAGGCTGTGGCAGATGCTTTCGGGTTCAAGAAGGTAGATGACCTGATTGCCCATGTGGGGTTTGGTAAGATCACGCCGCTTCAGATCCTGAACAAGGCACTGCCCCACCTGGAACGGCAGGAGGAAAAACAGGACAGCCTGCTTAAAAAACTGGTCAGGCGGAAAAAGAAAAAAGACGAAACCGGCATTATTGTCAAAGGGCTTAATGATATCCTGGTTAAATTTTCAAAATGCTGCAACCCGCTTCCGGGTGATCCGATTATCGGCTATATCACCCAGGGACAGGGCGTGACCATTCACCGGAAAACCTGCCTCAATGTCATGAAAATGAGCCATGAGCGGCAGATTGAGGTTCAGTGGAGCAGTGAGCTGACCGCTTCTTATCCGGCCAGCATAAAAATCCGGACCGAAGACCGCTTTGGCCTGCTGGCCGATATTGCAACAGTGATTACCAAAACCAACACCAATATTTTAAGCGCCAATACAGAGACCCTGGAAACAGGGGTCTGCTTTTTTTATTTTACCATTCTGGTGGAAAGCTCTGAACAGCTCAGAAAAATCATGTCTGCCATACGAAAGATCAAAAAGGTGATAGATGTTAAACGGATTATCCGGGTTGAATAATCGATCGCTATCCAAGTTCTATTCTTTCTCTAACAAAACGTTTACATTATTTTCATATTTAATTATGATTTTAAATGTCACAACTACCACCCACAGGAGATGCCTATGAAAAAAATCTTTGTTCTGGACACCAATGTCATTCTTCATGACAGCGGCTGCATTCATCAATTCAAAGACAACAACATACTCATTCCCATCACCGTAATCGAAGAACTCGATAAATTCAAAAAAGGAAATAATGTCATCAACTGTAATGCCAGGGATTTTTTGCGAACCCTGGATGCCCTGTCCAGTGATAAAATTTTAAACGGCGGCGTGCCTATTGATAATGGCGAAGGAAAAATATCCATCCGGCTTGAGACGCCGCTTTGCGAAAAAATTAAAAACAATTTCACCGTGATCACGCCTGATATCCGAATTCTAAACACCGCCTACAGCGCGGCCGAGGAAAATGATTTTCAGAATGTTATTTTTGTGACAAAAGACGTGAATTTGAGGTTGCGGGCCCGTTCCATCGGCCTGATAACCGAGAATTATAACTCCAAATATGTGGAAAATCTTTCTGACATGTATACGGGGCAGAAAACAGTAGAAAATGTTCAGGAAGAGGTGCTTGAGGACCTGTTTCAAAAGCCGTATGAAACCCATATCTCCTCCCTTGGTCGTGAGGAGGGTGCTTTTTTCACCAATGAAAATGTGGTCTTGAAAAACGGATCAAAATCAGCGCTCACTTTTTTTGACGGCACCAGCCAGACCCTGAAACGGATTCAGCCCCGGGTCTGCTGCGGGATCAAACCGAGAAACTCGGAACAGATTTTTGCTCTCAATGCCATGCTGAACCCGGAAATACCCCTGGTGACCATCTCTGGAAAGGCCGGTACTGGAAAAACCCTTCTGGCACTGGCAGCTGCCCTTGAAAACAAGCGGCTCTACCGGCAGATTTTTATTGCAAGGCCTGTGGTTCCCTTGAGCAACAAGGATCTGGGCTACCTGCCCGGCGATGTCGCCTCAAAGCTTGACCCCTATATGCAGCCGCTGTACGACAACCTTTCAGTGATCGAAAGCAATGTCGGTGAAAAAAACGGGAATTCAAAACGCGTTTCCGAACTGATCGAAGAAGAAAAGATCGTGATTACCCCGATTTCATATATCCGCGGGCGCTCCATTGTAAAAGTCTTTTTTATTGTGGATGAAGCCCAGAACCTGACCCCCCATGAAGTGAAAACCATTATTACACGCGCGGGGGAAGGCACAAAGATCGTTTTTACAGGTGATATTTTTCAGATTGATCACCCCTATCTGGACAGTCAGACAAACGGGCTGGCAT
>CAZLNA010000392.1:0-2507 GCA_964560485.1 uncultured Desulfobacula sp.
CCAACAGGGTTTCCAGCACGGTCCGGGTCTGCCTGCTTTCTTCTTCGCAGGGCTGGTACGGATCGGTTTCCCAGCCCATGTAAATTTTCTGGGGCCCAATATCGGATAATTCGGTTTCAAGACGGCTGCCAAGGTCCTCATGGAAGAGGACCTCGGCTTCCCAGTCTGTTTCGGCCGTGTTCAGGGCATAGCAGTAGTGGCAGCATTGTTCACACCCGATATAGGGATCAATCTGATAGTTCAAGCCGTTCAGGGAGCAGGGGGCTAATATCGACCGGCCCCTGCAGGGTGTCAGTTTCATTCTTATCCTCCTTGTGTGGACGCCCGGGCCTCTTTTAAATCATTCCAGAAGGTTTTATACAGAAAACTCTCTTTATCCAGGCTGCAGAGCTGTTCAAACATGGGTCTGGTTACCGTAAACGCCAGGATATTGTCAGGAAGGTATTTTCGCATGGCCATATCGGTTGCACCGATGATGGCTGCGGGCGCATCAAGGTCGCTGAACATGGTTAGCAGCTGACCGCATCCTGAACCTGTGGGGGCGATCACAGCGCTTTGATCCGGGTTCGGGTTAAGATAATCCGCACCTGTGAGGAGCATGGAAAACTGATCCGGGGTGACAAAAAAGGTAACGGTCTTTAAATTATCGTATTGATCTGTTTTGAGCGGTGAGATGACAATGGAACCGTTCCGGGCGGTTCTTGGCGGTGCTTTCTCAAGCCATTGACACATCAGTTCAGGCGAGGCCTTGAGGCCTTCTTTACCGGCAAGCATCTCTGCCACCATTTCCCGGGGAACGGTTTCAATGCCGTTCATCCAGTATCCTGCGCCCGGACAGGCCAGCGAAGAGGCGGTCTCTGCATTGATGATCGTGCCCTGCCCGCTGCACCATGCGCTGAAATGCTCAAAAATACAGTGGCCGTCACTTTTGACAGGTTCAAACGGTACAGTGTCAGATACGTCATATACACCGATCAGTGGATAGGATATGCCTGAAATGTTAATTAATTCTGAATAATCCGGGGTCATTTTTTTCTCCTTTCACGTTAAATATCAGGTATCGCAAGTGTCAGAAGAATACAGCATGCGAACGGCTTTAAATTGTAAAAAAGCGACATTCTGCAAATAATTATTTTAAAACCGTTTTTATGTCGATGATCTGCTTCATGGCCCGTTTTTCTTTTAAAAAGGTCAGGGGCGAACTGCCTGAAAACCGCTTGAAGTCTTTGATGAAGTGGGCCTGGTCAAAATATTCAAACTCATGGGCCAGGGCGGTGAGATCAGACCGGGGACTTGAAAGTATGGTCCGGACAATATCCTGGAACCGGCTGAGCCGGAAAAATTGTTTGGGCGTGGCGCCCACAAACCGGTTAAAGGCGCGTTCAAGTTTTTTTTGATGGACACCGTTCTCCCTGCAGAATTCGCGAACACTTAGGCGCGACCGGTAAAAGTGGTTGAGCACTGCGCTGGTCTCTTTTGTCAGCGATGTCTGCAGATTGAGCTGCTGAATAAAAAACGATTCAATCAATCTGATTTTTCCGGGAACTGTCTCAACCTGACAGAGTTGTTCTTCCAGGTCGGGGATAATTGTGTTTAAAAGAGAATCCAGACCAATGGTTTCGTTTTTAAATTCAGATATGGGTACATTTAAAAACGGGTAAAGCCCTGCCGGGAAAAACGAGACCCCGATGGTCTGGCTCGGCCCCTGCTGTTTAATAGTGACCGGATCAACACAAACGCCCTTGAAATAAATGTTTCCGGGTGTACTGTGCATCCTGCCCTGCCTGGAAAAAGTCATGGGCGCTTTGAAGTTGAAAAGAATGTCAATATTGTTGGTCGGCAGGATGGTGTGATCCAGCAGCACAGGCCGGCTGCTGTCAAGCACCCAGAAATATTTGATCAGATGCTTGAGCAGCCTGTGCTCCGGGTAATATTTTTCAATCGGGATCATTGTCTGCTGCCAATTTATTTAACAGCCATGCTTTGAGGTTCCAGCCGTCAGGGCTTTTGAGGCGATTGCCCGCCTCAGCCAGTCCATATAGTGATCATAGCCGGGCCGGTCAAAATTTTCTGAGACACGGTTCATGAACCCGTGCAGATATCCGGTCTGATGCACGGTAACCTTTTTTTTTCCTGAAAGCTGGCCGGTCAGTTGCTGGACATCAAACCCGGGTTCATGCGCCGGAAAGATAGCGTCAACAGGAATGACAGGAGAGATATCGAGGTGGTGCCTGATCCGGGAGCCGTAGAAGCAGACGGCCCGGTCCGCCTTGTCAGCGATGTCGGTCCCGCTCACCAGCCAGGCAGCGGCAGCGCCCACGCTGAACCCGATGAGGGTGGCAGGAGATAGGGCCTTCTCCAGAAAGGATGCCAGCAGCCGGGCATATGGCGTGACGCCCATATTGTCCATGAACGCATCATAGGCCTGGGCTTGATTTTCAAAATCCATGTATGTGCCGTCATATGGATCAATGATCTGAACCGGATATCCCAGGTCAGCGCAGAGG
>CAZLNA010000393.1:0-2470 GCA_964560485.1 uncultured Desulfobacula sp.
GGACTCAGGCGCCGGTTGACCAGCACGAGCACCAGGTTAAGCGCCGAGGCTGCGCCGAAAAGATGAAAAAACACCGGATGGTTGCAGCATAATACGGCAACACGGTCTCCCGGGGTGAGCCCAAGCGCTTTGAGCCCTGTTGCAAAACGGGCGGTCTGGCTGAACAGATCTGCGTAGGAGGTAGCGGTCCCGTTCCAGAAAAGTGCACAGGCAGAGCCGTTGCTGCGGGCATTTTTTTTATAAATGTCAAAATAGGTCAGGGTGCGAAGATTGTTCATCCACCATCACTCCGTTTAAAAGAAATTTAAATTCTGGACAAGTCTTTTCCAACCCGATCAAAATCCGCAACAACAGGAACGTTTAGTATTCCAAACGAGCGCTCAGTCTCAATACATCAGTCATATGCAAAAAGTATTCTTTTGTCAAAGAGTTTTTTAGCGACTGTCAGCCGGGAAAAAGACCGAGAATTCTGAATGACCTGAATTTAAACAATCTTTTTGGCTCTGACAGAATTTGCAGGCAGCGATATCCCCGGGGCAGACCGCTTCTTTGTCAGTCAACAGGAAGCTGCACCGGCTGGACGCCATCTCCATGACAAACCCGTACCGATCGGAAAAAATCTTCATGCGCAGCAGGTCGGCCCCTTTGCCGCCGGCATTGAACATGAACGGTGTCTTGGTGGAATACATCAGGGTTTCCTGGGTGGTGAAAAACCCTTCAAATATCCTTTTCTGTGCGTCCTCTACAATCCCGACCCCGTAGTCATGTACCGTAAACCGGATTCCCTGGTCTTTCTTTTTAATGCCGATATCGATCCGGCCCTTATCCGGCGTGTTTTCAATAGCGTTCCGGACCAGTCCCACCATCATTTTTTCAATGATTTCCACAGGCAGTACCAGCGGCTTGAGATCCTCATCAATGTCGATCCGGATATCGATATCGCGGAATTCAAAATCCGCGATCATCCTGTTATAGCAATTGGAGAAAAAATCGCCCAGATGGAGCGATTTTGAAAGTATCGATCGCGGGCCGAACTTGTCGTCAATGAGTTCTTTAAGGGTGGTGCCGATGTCGGGGATGCCTGCTGCAGCATCGCTGTCAAGCGGCAGATAGGGGACAAGTGTCTGCTCAATAAGGGTTTCGAGCTCATCCTGGCATGACTCCAGCATGGCCAGCATCATTTTCTGGGCTGAATAGGTTTTGTCATCCATGATATCTGCCACTTCGTCCTGAATATCCACCACCCGGTTCAGGTTCCGCTCAATCCTGCCCAGGGTATTCTGCGCCTTGATCATGGGAAAGGATTCAAGTTTCTTGCTCAGGATTTTAAAAGAGCCGGTCAGGACCGCGACCGGTGTTTTCAACTCGTGGGAGAGGTGGTTGATGGCCTTGCCTTTGGCCCGGTTCATGGATGCCACATCCCTGTAAGCCTCGCTCAGGGCATCAGAAAAACGTGCATTTTCAATGGAAATGGCGCAGGTGCCGGCAATCATCTTCATCAGCTCCAGGTCATTGTGATCAAACCGGTTCTGCTTTTTATTGATGGCGCAAAGAACGCCAATGATGCGGCCGTCACTTTTTATAGGGACTTCCAGCAGGCTCTTGGTCTTGTAGCCGAGTTTTTCATCCCGTTCGCTGAATTCTTCACCAAGGGTTTCAAGGTCATTTTCAAGAATGGTTTCCCCGGTTTTGATGATTCTCCCGGCCATGAGCGAATCCACTGGGAAACGGAACCGTTTGGCCCGTTGTTCTGTGGCCACATTATCATAGGAGGCACCGGTGAAAAACAACTCGTCTTTGAGTTCGTCGTGAAGGAGAATAATCGCCCCTTCTGAATTAACGATCTCTTTCACCTCTTTGGATATATAGTTCATCAGGTCTTCCAGGCCGGGGTATTCGGGCAGGGCAGCACTGATTCTCATAATGGTCTTGTTGTTGGCCTGGATTCTTCTCTCTTCAGTGACATCCCTGAAAATAACAAAGTTTTCAGTTTCCCCGGTTTTGAAGCGCGAATGGGAGGCAGCCCAGATTACCACATCGCGAAGCTTCCCGTCTTTGGTAAGGCGCTGGGTTTCATACCGGGCCAGGGATTTGTCCTTGTTCAGCTTGTCCACCATGGAAGCGGTCTCTGCTTTTAATTCCTCAGGAACAAAGGGGATGGGCCGGCCTTTGATGTCTTCAAGGGACCAGCCAAAGGTGGCGGTAAAGCCCGGATTGATGAAAGATACACGGCCTTCGTCATCATAGACCGCCACAGGGTAGGGAATAAATTCAAGGATTCTTCGGTAGATCCTGAACAGTTCTCTTGTTTTTCGCTCCGCGATTTTTTCTTCGGTGACATCCTGAAGCGTTTCAACCGCACCGGCGATTTCTCCCCGGCTGTCCTTGAACGGTGAGGCCGTAAAAAACAGCCATCTGCCGTCTTCGCCCAGGTCAGGGTAAAAATCAGTGGCGGCAAAACGCTCTTTTT
>CAZLNA010000394.1:0-2432 GCA_964560485.1 uncultured Desulfobacula sp.
CGGGCAGCCGTTTCATAAACCCATTTTCATAAACCTCGCTTGCGCCGTGTCCCGGGATTTTCCCGGGCACGGCGTTTTTTTTTGCGCCTGTGCGGTGAACAGATGCCCGAATTCTCAATTGCTGAATCTGTGTGATCATTGCAAAAGCAAGCGAAAAAGATGACAGCCGCGATGAGTCTTGTTGCGCTGCGGATGTTGATATTTGTCGGTTTGTCAAGATCTGTAGGTTTTCTGATTTTTTTATTATTTTAGTGCGTTACATGGCACTCCAATCGGTTTTTCCGGCCTGTTCAGCCTGTGGAATTTTTATGAGCCAACGTGCTGCTTCAGACAGGTATGACGCATTTTTATTAAAAAAAAATGGACAAAGACCCGAAAAACATGAGAAAAATTTCAGATAAGCCCCAAATCAATCCGCGAGACAGTTTTAAAACTGCGGGTTTTAAACTAACCAGCTGAAAAGGACAATGATTTGAATCCGACAGATATCAATGACCCTGAATATTTTCATCGTGTCATCGACTGCCAGTTCGCATGTCCGGCTCACACCAGAGTGCCGGAGTACATCAGGCTGATCGCTGAAAAAAAGTATGAAGATGCATACATGATCAACTGGGAATCCAATGTGTTTCCGGGAATTCTGGGGAGGATCTGCGACCGGCCGTGCGAACCGGCCTGCAGACGGGTCCGTGTCGAAGAAAAAGCGGTGGCCATCTGCAGGCTCAAACGGGTCTGTGCGGACAAGAAAGAAGACGTTACGGAAAGATATCCGCGCGTTCCCGAAGAGAAAAACGGGAAAAAAATCGCTTTGATCGGCGGCGGTCCTGCCTCGCTCACCGTCGCCAGGGATCTGATACGGCTGGGGTACGATATCGATTTATTCGATGATCAGGCGGCCGCCGGCGGGTTCATCAGAAGCCAGGTCCCCTCTTTCAGACTGCCGGACAAAGTGCTGAATGAAGAGGTGAACACCATTCTTGACATGGGGGTGAACGTTCACCTCAACACCTATGTTTCAAGCCTGAAGGAGTACCTTGCCAAAGGATATGACGCGATTTTCATCGGTACCGGTGCGCCCAGGGGAAGAGACCTTGATCTGCCGGGAAGGAAAAAAGGAAAGACATCCATCCATGTCGGTATTGAATGGCTTGCCGGCGTTCAATGGGGACACGTTAAAAAATCCGGGAAAACCACACTGGTCATCGGCGGCGGCAATACGGCCATGGACTGCTGCCGGACCGCCCGGAGACTGGGGGGGGAAAACGTCAAGGTCATCATCCGGGGGCCGCGGGAGAAAATGAAAGCCTCTCCCTGGGAAATTGAAGATGCGGTCCGGGAAGATATCCCGATCCTGGAAAATTTGACCCCAATCGATTTTGTTGTGGAAGACGGTCAGCTGAAAGGGATGAACTTTAAAGAAACCCAATCGGTTGAAGACAAAGAGGCGGAACCGATATTTATTGCTTGTGATGAGGTCCTGCTGGCCGTGGGCCAGCAGAATGCATTCCCCTGGATTGAAAAGGATATCGGAATTGTTTTTGACGACAGGGGCCGGCCCCGGGTCGATGAAATCACGTTTCAGTCAGATCTTGAACATGTGTTTTTCGGGGGCGATGCCGCATTCGGGCCTAAAAATGTTATTACCGCGGTTGCACACGGTCATGAAGCCGCCATATCCATTGACCTTTTCTGCAGGGGGAAGGATGTTACAGAGCGCCCCCGGCCGGCAACGACCATTGCCGGACAGAAAATGGGACTTCATGACTGGATGTACGATAACACGGTCACCGCCGATCAGCGCCAGCGTGTCCCCATGGTTTCCAAAGTGAAATCCATCAAGGACCGGCTCATGGAGGTAGAACTCGGGTTTGATCGTAAAACCGGATATAAGGAAGCCCTGCGATGTCTGAACTGCGACATTCAGACGGTTTTCACTGCCAGCGAATGCATCGAGTGCGATGCCTGTGTGGACATCTGTCCGACCACCTGTATCAATTTCCTTGAAAACGGGGACGAGGATGATCTGCGGTCCAGACTGACGATTCCGGCAAAAAACGAATCCCAGGCCCTGTATGTTTCTGATACACTCCCCACGGGACGGGTGATGGTCAAAGATGAAGATCTTTGTCTTCACTGCGGTTTATGCGCTGAGAAATGTCCCACTGCTGCATGGGATATGCAGAAATTCACCTATTGCACCACAAAGGCGGGAGAGTGATGAAAAAAATAACACGTGTCAATGATTTTGTGATCCGGTTTGCCAATGTGAACGGTTCCGGCTCTGCCAGCGCCAACGGTCTGTTTGCCAAAGCGGTTTTCAGGCTTGGGGTCCCTGTCAGTCCCAAGAACATTTTTCCTTCCAACATCCAGGGGCTGCCCACCTGGTTTGAGGTGCGGGTCAGTGAGGCCGGACACCTCGCGAGAAGAGGGGG
>CAZLNA010000395.1:0-2432 GCA_964560485.1 uncultured Desulfobacula sp.
CTGGAAAACTGATCAGACTCCTTTGTGGTGGCCGGCACCTGGTCCGGTGTCTCAAAGGCGTTGATTTTGGGAGTTCCGTCCACAAACCGCCAGGCATAGGCGTCAAAGGAACCGAATTCTTCCTGGATCCTTATGAATGCCTGTGCGTTGGCGACCGCAGATTCGATCTTGAGCCGGTTCCTTATAATGCGTTTATCCAGAACCAGTTGTTCGATTTTCCCGGGAGTGTACCGCGCCACGGCCTGGACATCAAAATGATCAAAGGCGTTTCGGTAGCCGTCCCGCCGTTTGAGGATGGTCAGCCAGGAGAGGCCGGCCTGGGCGCCTTCCAGGATCAGGAATTCAAAAAGCGCCTGGTCGTCATGGACCGGGACCCCCCATTCCTTGTCATGGTAATCCATATAGACAGGGTCGCTGGTGACCCAGTGGCATCGTTTCATTGGATGGTCCTTTTGTCATCAATAAGGAAATATTATAATTTTAATATATTTTTATTCTCTAAAGCAAATGAAAAGCCCGTGACTGCAACTTGTTTCAGCGACAGCCCCTGATCGGGGAGGTTGACGATGTACCATGGGCAGGGTATACAAAAAGCCAGAATAAGAAAACGCCGGGGTCCGCCGTGTTGAACCACCGGTACGATACAAGCATGAAACCATTACAGGATGCATATGACTAAAGAGCAATTAATGGAAATGGTGGCCCAGATCTCACCCAACAAATACCTTCAGGCACTGCTGATTGTCCTGCTTTTCTGGGGGCTGGCCAAAATTATTGATCTTCTGATCACCCGGGTGATTAAAAAATGGCTGGAAAAAACCACCTTTAAAATGGACGAACAGGTGCTGGAGATTTTTCACCAGCCCGTCTTTTTAAGTATTGTCTTTATCGGCCTGGCCCTGGCCACCGAGCGTATGGAACTCAAGGAGATGGTCCAGTTTTTCACCATTGGCGGCCTGAAAACCATTGCCATTTTCTACTGGGCCGGCGCTGCCGTAAAATTGTTCAAGCTGGTGCTCAACCTTTTAAGTGATGATGAAAGCCGGTTCAAACTGGTCCAGGACCGGACCCTGCCGCTGTTCAACAACCTGATCATCATCGTGGTTACGGTGCTGGCGGTCTACAGTGTTTTCCTGGTCTGGAACATCGATCTCACCGCCTGGGTCGCATCTGCCGGTATTCTCGGTCTGGCCATCTCCTTTGCTGCCAAAGACACCCTTGCCAATCTCTTTTCCGGGGTCTTTATCATGGCGGATGCTCCCTATAAAATCGGTGATTTTATTGTGCTCGATACCGGGGAACGGGGGAATGTCACCAGTATCGGCATCCGTTCCACCCGGCTGCTCACCCGGGATGATGTGGAGATCACTGTTCCCAATTCCATCATGGGCAACACCAAGATCAACAACGAGGCCGGCGGCCGTCATGAAAAATTCCGTATCCGCGTCCAGGTCGGGGTGGCGTACGGATCTGACCTGGACAAGGTCCATGACCTGCTTCTGGACGAGGCCCGGAAAAATGTCCATGTCTGTGACACGCCCCGGCCAAGGGTGCGGTTCAGGACATTCGGCAATTCGAGCCTTGATCATGAACTGCTCTGCTGGGTGAACCGGCCCGTGATGAAAGGCAAGGCGCTTCACGAGCTCAATACCCAGGTGTACAAACGGTTTAATGCCGAAGGCATTGAGATCCCGTTTCCGCAGCAGGACGTGCATATTCGGTCCATGGTCACTCAGACGGGAGAGCCGGAACCGGAGTAGGCGCTTATGAATTCTTGATGCTGCCGGCTTGAAATTACCGGGTCTTTTGAATTATACTTGAGCGGCTGACAAGGGCGTGGCAATGGTACTGAAAATCATCTGTAAAGGAAAAATCATGATGAAAAAAACGATGTTGATCCTTCTGGCAGGCGCTCTGGCACTGGCCTGCGGCTGTGCCGTATCCGGACAGAAATTCATTGATATCAACTATCGGGCCCAACCGGCAGAAGAAGATAAGGGCCTGATCGGTGTGGCCCTGTTCAGGGACCAGCGGCCCAATATCGGGCCGGGCTATGTCGGTGCAAGGGTGCTGCTCGACAGATCAAGGGAGACCTATTTTGTCGAGGGCATGGACCTGTCTGCCACCCTGACCCGTGCCGTAAAAAGCTATCTGGCCGCCCGCGGGTATGACGCAACCGCCTCAGACGCCTGGGAACCGGAACTGAAAGGGCTGGCGCAGCTCAAAGGCGATTTTGACCAGGTGGTCACGGCAGATATCCGCGTGTTTGAGTGCAAGGCAGAGAAAAAAGGGGCCACCACCGATATGGTGCTCGATATTGATATGATATTCTACCTGGGCCATAAACAAGAGCGGTCCATCAAAAAGATGCCGGTGGTGCTCAAGCTTGAGAAAACCATGGTCGGTTTTGACCGCGACAAGGTGGAAATCTT
>CAZLNA010000396.1:0-2418 GCA_964560485.1 uncultured Desulfobacula sp.
TATTCATTCCATGGTTGTGCGGCCTGCTGATTTCTGTTCTCCTTGCATTGCCATCCTGCACCACTGAGCCGCTTCAAACAGACCTTCTCATCCCTGTCGATTTTTTAAATCTACCGGAAAACATGGTTCTGACCGGTTTTCACACGGATAAAATAGAGATCAAAATCGAAGCGCCCCCTAACCTGCTCGAAGATATTCGCAGCCAGAATCCGCGTTATCCAGTCGATCTGTATACTGATCTGGCCTATGATCCGGCTGGCGGATCCGTCTCCATTGAGCCGGGTGAGTACCTGCTGCCGGTGGACGAAAAGCGGATCCCGCTGCGATCGGGCATCCGGATTGTCAGTACCCGGCCATCCTACCTGAGTGTCACCCTGGATAAGAAAATCGGTAAAACCTTTAAAGTGATCGTTCCCTATACAGGGAAACCTGCCAAAGGCTACAGGGCCATGAACGCAGTTGCTGACCCGGCCAGTATTGAACTGGTGGGGGCGTTTTCCAAAATTCAGTCGATAGAGGAGATCCGGACCAAGCCGGTTGACCTGACAGATGTCAATGAGAGCTTTAAAAAGAACGTTCCCCTTGATCTGGATATTATAGGAATCACGCTAAAGCCCAACCAGATCGTAACGGTAACCGTACCGGTTTTCCAGGTCCGGGTATCAAAAACAATAGAAAAGATACCCATAGAAATCCGGAATACGGATGCCCGGGTCACCATAGAACCGGCGCCATGGATTACAATTGAAGTGAGAGGGCCGTTTGAAACCATCAGCAGCCGAGAAACCATGGAACAGATTCAGTCGTTTATCGATTTAAAGGGAATGCCGCCCGGGGTCTATGCCCGGAATGCCTATATTGAAGTGCCTGTGGGACTGGTCATGACCCATGCCATGCCCCAGGTGTTTATCGTTAAAATAGAATAAAGGAATCGAGGATGCGTCTTTTGATTGATGTGGGCAACACCAATACCGTGATCGGTCTTTATGACAAAAAGACCTTGAAGCATGACTGGCGGATCAGGACAGCCAGGGAGATCACGGCAGATGAATTCAATGTTCTTGCCAATGCACTTTTCCAGGACAAAGGGTTTGACCGGACAGATGTGAACAGTATTGTTATTTCTTCCGTGGTCCCTTCTTCAGTTCCGATATTGAACGGGTATTGTGAACAATATCTGGGCCAGGCCCCGGTCTGGGTGAGCCCGGATGCTGTAAAACAGATGATGCCCATCCTCTACAATAACCCGGAAGAGGTGGGAGCGGACCGGATTGTCAATGCGGTGGCAGCCTATGCGCAATACAAAACCAGCCTGATTATCATCGACTTTGGGACCGCCACGACTTTTGATGCCATCTCACAGGCAGGTGAATACCTGGGCGGTGCCATTGTCCCGGGGGTGATGATTTCTTCTGAAGCCCTTTTTCAGAGGGCATCCCGTTTGCCCCGGGTTGAGGTGTTCAAGGCACCGGAGAAGGTGATCGGAAAAGACACCATAGACAGTATCAAATCCGGGCTGATCCACGGCAATGCCGCTCTGGTGGACGGCATGGTCGCCCGCATGAAAAAAGAACTCACCGGTCCGGTCAAGGTGGTGGCCACAGGTGGACTGGCGCCCCTGATCGCGGGCGTCTCTGATGCCATTGAAGCGGTTGAATCCAACCTCACATTAGAGGGGCTCCGTCTGATTGCCGAAGCCATCAGGGCCTGATCCGCTGCCAGATTTAGACATGGAGAAAAAGTGATGAATATCGATATCCCGGCATTCGGAAATGTACAGATCCGGCATGTGGTCTTTGATTACAATGGTACCATTGCAGTGAACGGAAGCCTGCTGGAGGGTGTAAAAGACGGTATCCGCAGGTACTCATCTGCACTTGCGTTCCATGTGGTGACAGCAGACACCTTTGGCTCGGTTGAGCGCATGCTTGACAGCGTTGAATGCAGGGTGCAGGTGATCAAGGCTGCAAACCAGGGGCAGCAGAAAAAAAAATATGTTGAAGCACTCGGGGCCAGCCAGGTGATGAGTATTGGAAACGGCGCGAACGACAGTGAAATGCTTAAGGTTTCCAGAATCGGTATCAGTGTTCTCCAGGCAGAGGGGATGGCGGTCAGCGCCCTGCTCAATGCCGATCTGGTAGTGAATAATGTGCTTGATGTATTTGAATTTTTTCAATGCCCGGAACGGCTGATCGCAACCCTGAGAAGCTAACCCATGAGATGATCAAAAAAGGTGATTTAAATGCCTGTTTGCAGAATATTGCTGATATTGCTGATGATGTTCCTCCCGCTCACGGCCTTTGGCCTGACACCGGAAGAAGTGCTTGTGGTGGCGAACAAGAACGCGGCCGAAAGCGTCGGGCTTGCCAGATATTATATGAAAATGCGGCAGATCCCGAAGAAAAATCTGGTGGTATT
>CAZLNA010000397.1:0-2415 GCA_964560485.1 uncultured Desulfobacula sp.
GAGCTGGTCCGACTGGTCAACCTGCTTCACGCGGCCATGCGCCAGCAGAAAGGGGCCGGCGAAGTAGGCGGTATTCTTAAGGATCTGACAGACTACACGGTCAACCATTTTAAATTTGAAGAAGAGCTGTTTGAAACATATGAATACCCGGAATACGCAGCCCATAAAAAGATCCATGAGGACCTGGTGGGCCAGGTGGCGTCTTTCCAGGCTGATTTTGAGGCGGGTAAAGCAACCGTATCCATGGATCTGATGGATTTTCTCAAGGACTGGCTCAAAAATCATATCATGAAAACCGACAAGGCGTATGCCTCACATATCATTGAAAGGATGAACGCATAGGTCATGCACAATTCAGGTAACCAATATGCTTAAAGACGGAGAAAAAGGGGTTATCCGGCAGCGGGGCAAGGAGAATCCCACCTATGCGATAGCCCCTCACATTCCATGCGGTCTGGTGACACCGGACCAGCTGCGCGCCCTGGCAGATGTCGCAGAAAAATATGATGCCCAGGCACTTAAGATCACGAGCGCGGCCAGAATCGCTGTGATCGGGATACAAGAAGACCAGGTGGATGATGCCTGGAAGGACCTTGGCATGGACCCGGGGCATGCCACAGGCCTTTGTGTGAGAAGCATCAAGGTCTGTCCGGGAATCAATTTCTGCCGGCTGGGTAAACAGGACAGTCTTAAAATGGGTATGGCCCTCGATCGCATCTACCATGGCATGGTGCTTCCCAGTAAAATGAAAATGGGGGTCAGCGGCTGTAAAATACAATGCGCAGAAAATTGTATCAAGGATATTTCCCTTTACGGCACACCAGACGGCTGGACCCTTATGATCGGCGGGAATGGCTCTGCCCGGCCGAGGCTGGCAGACCTGCTGGTCGAAGATCTCGGGTTTGAAGAGGCCTGTCAGATGGTTGAAAAAGTCGTTGAATATTACAAAGAATTTTCCAAACGCGAGCGGATGGGGCGGATGGTTGACCGTATCGGTCTGGATACCATCAAGGCCGACCTGGGCCTGAGCTGATTTACTGCAGGTGTTTTCCCGGGTCTTTTCTGCTGGCGTCATCTCTTACTAAAGGAGTCTATCTTGGCAGTTCGACTGAGTATTGCGGCTAAAGTCAATCTGATCGTTCTTTTTGCGATCCTGATCACTCTTGCTATTGTTTTTTTTACGGCAGTTTCCGGGCTTTCAGGCCTCAGGAAAACCAACCTGGAGGGACTGACCAAGATCCTGATGGCGGAGCGCCGGGCCAAACTTATCGAACTGACGGATAATGCAGCAGCGGTTCTGGAACAGTCCGATTCCAACCAGGGCGCGATCGAGGCGGTGAACGCCATGCGATTCGGTAAAAAGAACAGAAATTATTTCTTTGTGGTGGACAGCGAGGGAAGATTCCTGGTTCACCCTGAAAAACCGGAACTGGTGGGCCAGATTCAGATGGATCTGAGATCCAGGGACGGTAAACTGATTATCCGGGAAATTATCAGCAGGGCAAGGGGCGGCGGCTCCGGGTTTATCTCCTACATGTGGGAAAAACCGCATGACAAAGGCAAAGTGGGGAAAAAGCTGACTTATTTCAGGCAGGTCGAAAAGAAGAACTGGACGATCGCCACCGGCATATTCAATGATGATATCGCCCAGATTGCCGAGGAGAAAGAAAAGATCTTTGATGATAATGTAAAGGACAACATTTTTTCTTCTGCCGTATTTGTGCTTATGTTCGCAGCCATTTTCATGGTGGTGACCTTCTGGATGGTGCAGCGGCTGCTCGATCCGTTAAAAAAACTGGCCTTTTTTGCCAGGGCTGCGGGCGGCGGGGATCTGACGGCAAAGCTGGATTACAAGGGCACCGACGAGATCGGCCAGGTGGCCCGGGTCATGCGAAGAGGGGTCAAGGATCTGGCCAAGATGATGCGCAAAATGGTCACCTCCTCCAGGACAGTTGCCCAGGCCTCCTCCCAGTTGATTGATATTGCCGTGGACCTGAACGAGGCCGCCCAGGAAATGGGTGAAAACTCCATGAACGCAGACCGGGAAACCCGCAGCCTTTCCAAGCGGATGAAAAACATTCTTACCACTGCCCAGAAAATTAATCATCAGCTTGACAGCGTATCCGGGTTTACCGAAGACGTATCCAACCACTCCGCCCATGTGGGGGAAAGGATCGAAGCGGTCTCCAAATCCACCACCTCAGCCGCCTGTGCCGTGGAGCAGATGTATGCATCCTTTAACGAGACCGCCCGTAACTCGAGTGAGGGCTCGAATATCACACGGAAGGCATCTGAGATGGCCGGAGAAACCAGTGAGATGATGAACCGGCTGGGGGATTCTGCCCAGGAAATCGGCGAGATCATTGAGATGATCCAGTCGATTGCCTCCCAGACCCATCTGCTTTCGCTGAATGC
>CAZLNA010000398.1:0-2415 GCA_964560485.1 uncultured Desulfobacula sp.
CGGTTACCGAATCCCTGATATCCGGTTCATCGTCTGCCAGCAGAATGTGCTCGGTACCTTCACTTAAACGCAGTTCTGATTTGGAGATACCTTCACTTGTGCCGAACGACTCAATCACAGGAAGGAAAACAAAAAAGGAGGTGCCTTTTCCCGGATCGGATTGGACACGGATAAATCCGTTATGTTTTTTCACGATCCCGTCCACCACAGCCAGGCCGAGGCCGGTGCCTTTACCGACCTCTTTTGTGGTAAAATAGGGTTCAAAAATCCGGTTTTGGATCCTTGATGGGATCCCCGGTCCGGTGTCTGAGACTTCAAGCCGGATAAAATGCGTCTGATCCGGATTCAGATTTTCTTCAAATCGCTCAATACTGGCATCCATGTCTTTGAGACTCACCGTGAGAATGCCGCCGGAATCTCCCATGGCGTGATATGCATTGGTGCAAAGATTCATTATCACCTGGTGAATCTGGGTGGCATCTGCCATGACCCGTGCCTTGGAAATGATCTGCTCTTTGATCTCAATGCTTTTGGGTATGGTGGACCGAAGCATCTTCAATGCTTCTTTTAAGGGAACAGAAATTTTAAGCGGCTGCCGGTTGTCATCCGAATGCCGGCTGAATGTCAAAATCTGCTGAATCAGCAGGCTGGCACGCTGGGCACCGTCAAAGATCTTCCGAATATAGTTCCTGGCCTGTTCCGGTGAGTTGATATGGGCCTCTGCAAGCTGAGAATAACCAAAGATGCCCGAAAGAATATTGTTAAAATCATGGGCGATCCCGCCGGCAAGCGTGCCGATTGCTTCCATTTTCTGAGCCTGGTGCAGACGGGATTCAAGGCTGGCCTTTTCTTCTTCCATCTGTTTGCGCTCTGTGCGGTCAATGGACAGCGCAAAGAATCCAACCACTTTTCCCTTTTCATCTGTTTCCGGTACATAAAAAAGATCCAGCCACCGCCACCGCCCGTCCCGGGTCATGAACGGGCTTTCAAAGTGAACGCGTTCTCCCTTGCCAGCTCTTTTAAGATAGCTGCTCAGGTTTGAATAGTTTTCCTCGCCGATGACATCACGGACTTTGCGACCGACAATTTTATCCCGGTCAAAACCATATCCCTTGGCCCATTCAAGGTTGATAAATACAAAATTCTCCTTATCGTCAATATAGGAAATCCGGGCCGGCAGCTTGTCAAAAATGGACCTCAGACGGCTTTCACTGTCCTTTGCAAGCTCAAGCTGCTCCATCAGCTGGGGATAATAGCTTTTGCGGGTCGATGCCAGGCTCAGTGCCAGAAACCTTTCCCTTGCAGATCCCAGGTCTGCTGAAGGCGTTTCAGATGCTTTATTTGTTTTTTTCTTCATCTCTGACCGGCCGGCTCCTAAACCCAGATTTGCTCATATACGTTTTCAATATCATGTTCAGTGGCAGGTTTGGGGTTGGTCGCCAGGCAGGGATCAAGCACAGCAAATCCAGCCAGTTCAGACAGGTCTGAACGGTCGATCCCCATATCTGAGAGACGTTGGTGAATCCCAAGGCGCTGCCTTAAATCAGATACCACCCCTGACACTGCTGCAGCTCTTTTTTCAGGGGCAATCCCGGAAACATCCAGCCCCATGGCTTCTCCAAGCTGGTCATATTTTTCCGGTATTGCATCATAATTGTAATCGATCACTTTTTCGAGCAGCAGTGCATTACACTCCCCATGGGCCAGGTCATTCGCCCCTCCCAGACTGTGGGCCATGGCATGCACCATACCGAGGCTGGCATTTGAAAAAGCAAGCCCTGCCATGAGGCTGGCCGTCATCATGCCGTCACGGGCCGCCATGTCATCCGGATGGGAAAATGCGTTAAAAAGATGAGTCTGAATCAGCTGGACAGCCGTAAGGGCAGACATATCTGTCAATGAGGAAGATGCTGTGGAAACAAAGGCTTCAAAAGCATGGCAGAGTGCGTCCATACCGGTTGAAGCGGTCAGCTCCGGGTCCATGGTGTGTGTGGTGGCAGGGTCAATCAATGAAATGTCAGGGATCACCATTTTACTGACAATGGCTATTTTCACCCTGCGCCGGGTGTCGGTGATGATGGCAAACTGGGACACATCTGCTGATGTCCCGGCTGTGGTGGGAATAAAAATGAGCGGCGGCCCTGGATTCGGAACCATACCCACACCTTCATAGTCGAGGATGTTGCCGCCGTTCCCCAGAACAACGCCAATTCCCTTGGCGCAGTCCATCACACTGCCGCCACCGACGGCAATGATCAGATCACACCCGCTGTCAAGGCTATATGCAGCGCCGTCCATCACTTCGCCATCTCTGGGGTTGCAGCTTAAGTCAGTGAATGTAACAGGATCAATGCCCATCCGGGAAAGGCTAAACTCAACCTTATCAGACCATCCGGCCGCTTGAACCCCGGGATC
>CAZLNA010000399.1:0-2404 GCA_964560485.1 uncultured Desulfobacula sp.
TTATGATGTGGCAGAAGTTTTCAGGGACCTTTTTCAGTTAAAGCTGGAGAAAGATCTCTCTTTTGGTGAAAGAAAGCTGCTCGACACTGCGCAGAACCTGCTGGTTCAGGAACTCTCCACTGCAAAAGATATTGATGAAAAAGCCATGATGCAGGAGATTGAGGGTCTTTTCAACTAATTTCATTCAAGAATCCCAGATGATTAAGAACCGGCGGGCATCACATTGTTCGCCGGTTTTTTATTATGCATTTTGATTTCACCATAAGCGATGAATTCGCGACAAACCGTCTGGATCGTATCATTCCGATCTACTGGCCCGTCTGCACGCGCAGCAGGGCAGCAGAACTGATTTATCAGGGTAAAATTCAGGTAAATGAAAGAGTGAAAAAGCCTGGATACCGGGTTCGAGAGGGCGATCGGGTTCTGATCAATGCCGATCCTGTCCACCCTGCTGACACGGTGGCAGGTGAATCCATTGATCTGGAAATTGTTTTTGAGGACAATCATCTTGCAGTGATCAACAAACCCTGGGGCATGGTGGTCCACCCCTCTCCTGGGCATCTTTCACAGACATTGGTCAATGCCGCCCTCCATCATTTTCCGGGGATCTCCCAATCCAGCAGCGATATTTACAGGCCTGGCATTGTCCATCGGCTGGATAAGGATACCAGCGGCCTGATTGTTCTGGCCAAAACAGCTCAGGCAATGACATTCCTGCAAAATGAGTTCAAACAGCGGCGGGTGGATAAACACTATCTTGCCATTGTTCACGGTTTTCTGGAAGGTGAGGAGGGCCGGATCAGCGCTCCCATCGGCAGGCATCCGGTTAAGCGGAAAATAATGGCTGTCAGTCCTGAGAACGGAAAGCCTGCTTTGACACTCTGGCGTGTCAAAAAGCGGTTTGAATCTGCCACCCTGGTGGACATTCATCTAAAAACCGGGCGGACCCATCAGATACGGGTGCATTTTTATGATATGGGATATCCGCTGATGGGTGATAAGATATATCAATACCGGCGTTTCAGAAAGCAGAAAAGTGGCCCGGACCGTCAGATGCTTCATTCCACGGCAATCGCGTTCAGGCATCCCTATTCAGGCCGTAAAATAGCCTTTACTGCAGATCCGCCAGTTGATTTTAATCAGGTTCTGGACCAGCTGACTGCAGAATGTTAAAACAGAATATGGCACGCAAATTCAACCCAGAGGCCTATCAGCAGTTTAAAATGCTTCTTGATGGCGCAATTCCGGATTCCAGGATGATTGAAGATCCTCTCAGAACCCTTGCCTATGGGACAGATGCCAGTTTTTACCGCCTAACGCCCCAACTCGTGATCAAGACACAGAATGAAGCAGAGGTCATCGCCCTTCTCAAGGCAGCAAACCGCAGCCGGCTTCCAGTGACATTCAGGGCGGCAGGTACCAGCCTCTGCGGCCAGGCGGTCTCAGATGCGATTCTTGCTGTGGCCGGCAATGGCTGGGACAAATATAAAATTCTTGAAAATGGAAAAAAGATCAGGCTCCAGCCCGGGATCATCGGGGGGCAGGCCAACCGGTATTTAATGCCTTTTGGAATGAAGATCGGACCGGATCCGGCATCCATCAATTCAGCCATGATTGGCGGTATCGCAGCAAATAATGCCAGCGGCATGTGCTGCGGTACGGCGCAGAATACATACCAGACCGTGGACAGCATGCGGGTGATCCTGGCTGACGGCACTCTGGTGGATACGGCCTCGCCAGCCAGCCGGCATGCCTTTAAAGCCAGCCATCCGTATATTCTGGAAAAGATTTCAGATCTGTCCGGGCGTGTTCGTGCAGACCAGGCACTGTTCGACCGGATCAAGCGCAAATTCAAAATTAAAAATACCACAGGCTACAGCCTGAATGCACTGCTCGAGTTTACCGACCCTTTTGATATCATGATCCACCTGATGGTGGGGTCTGAAGGGACGCTGGGCTTTATTTCAGAAATCGTTTACAGGACTGTTGTGGAACATGCGTTTAAAGCCACGGCCCTGATGGTATTTGCCTCAATTGAGGATGCCTGTAAAGCAGTCTTTTTTTTAAAGAATGCGCCGGTCAATGCGGTCGAGCTCATGGACCGTGCAGCACTTCGTTCTGTTGAGGATAAAAAAGGCCTTCCAGCATATTTAAAAGACCTGCCTGAAGGCGCAACGGCTCTGCTGGTTGAGACGCGTGCCCTGGACGATGCCCAGCTTCAGCTCAATGTTGCTGCCATTGTCCAGACTCTGGACGGTGTGCCGTTAAGCAAAACAGACGATTTACGGACGTTCAGCCAGCTGACCCGGTTTAAACCGGTCCGCAGCGCTGCAACCCTGCTGCCTGTCCAGTTCACGGACCAGCCGGAAGAGTGCGCCATGCTCTGGAATATCCGCAAAGGGCT
>CAZLNA010000400.1:0-2402 GCA_964560485.1 uncultured Desulfobacula sp.
AATTGGGGAAGGGGACCGGACTCGGGCTGGCCGTGGTGGATGGAATCATCAAAAAACACCGCGGTGCAGTCCGCCTGGAGAGCGAGCCCGGGAAAGGGGCGCGGTTTCACATCTATCTGCCAGTCATAGATGCTGAGTCTGAGGCAGATATTGGACCGATCGAACCGGTGAATGTTGCCACCGGCAGTGAGCGGATCATGCTGGTTGATGATGAAGCCGATATCCGCGAAAGTCTGACCAGCCTGCTTGAGCACCGGGGGTACCGGGCTACGGCTTTTGAAAACGGCCAGCTCGCCCTGGAAGCATTCAGGCAGTCGCCAGATCGGTATGATCTGGTGATCACGGATATGACCATGCCGGTCATGACAGGCGACCGCCTGTCCAGGGAACTGCTTCAGATCCGACCGGACATTCCCATTGTTCTGTGTACCGGGTATCATGAACGATTCACTGAAAAAGCCGCTAGGGAGGCTGGTATTCACAGCTACGTCGAGAAACCGGTTTCAGGCATGGAACTGGCTGCGATTGTACGGGATATTTTTGATCATATTACTTAAAAACCGCATAAATGATTTGCTTTGTTCGCCTCACTCCGGGTATAATCACACATTTTGATCTGAGTGCAAAAGGGTGGAGATGCGCGTGGGGCAGATAAAAACCGGACAATCCTTATATCCGAATACCAGTTCACTGTCATTTCTATCTTTTCTTTTAAGTGTCTGCCTGCTGCTGAGCCTGACAGTCTGCACCCGCATCGCCCGGGCCGCTGATCAGCAGATCCGGAATGTGCTGGTTCTTCATTCCTACCACCAGGGCCTTAAATGGACCGATTACACCTCCCAGGGTATCATTGAAGAGTTTGAGAGCTTTGAAGGCGAAATTGAACTCCATTTTGAATACCTGGATACCAAGCGGATACCCGGGGAAGAGTATTACCGGCAGCTCATCCAGTTTGAAAAATATAAAAATGAATTGTCGAACATTGATTTCGAGGTCATTCTTGCCTGCGACAACAATGCCCTTCGGTTTATTGTTGAAAACGGGGATATGCTTTATCCGGGTGTGCCGGTGGTTTTCTGCGGGATTAATAATTTTCAGCCTGGCATCCTGGGCGGCAAAGAGAACATTACCGGCGTGGTGGAGACCATTGATTACCGCTCCACCTTCCGCCTGATGGCCTCGCTGCACCCGGAACGGGAAAATATTCTGGTCATTCTGGATAAAACCCCCACGGGCCAGGCAATCAAGCGCGAATTCGATATCGTTGCCCAGACCTTCTCCGATCGGTTTAATATTGAGTATTACCAGGATTTTATCCTCAGCGAAGTCCCGGGACGGATCAGCCGGCTTGGCGGTAATGATTTGATTTACCTGCTCACCTTCAACCGGGACCGGGAAGGAACGTTTATCTCTTATGCCGATGGCATAAAAATGATCCAGAAAGCCTCAAAAGTACCGATTTACGGATCATGGGACTTTTATTTCGGCCAGGGGATTATCGGCGGGATGCTGACATCCGGGCACAGCCAGGGGAAGCAGGCTGCCATTATCGCCAAGGAAATTCTCAATGGCGCCAAGGTAAAAGAAATCCCTTTTGTTACCCGGTCCATCAATCAGTATATGTTTGATTTCCGGCAGCTTCACCAGTTCCATATTTCTGAATCCGACCTGCCCAAACCCAACGTGATCATCAACCGGCCGCCCGGATTTCTGGATCGGTACAAAAAAGCGTTTGCCGTTGCCCTTGGACTGATTTCAATTCTGGTCCTGATCATGACCTGGCGGCTGTACATCAATAAGAAACGTCAGAAAGACCTGATTGAAATCAATATTGAGCTCGACCGCAGGGTGGCCGAACAGACCAAGGATCTGGAGCAGAAAAACACTGAACTTGAGCGGGAAATCCAGGAGCGGATTCAGATTGAAAAAATGCTGGTGGAGAAAAAAGATCACCTTGAATCCGCACTGGCCAAGGTCAAAACGCTGAGCGGCCTTCTGCCCATCTGTTCATCCTGCAAGAAAATCCGCGACGACAAAGGGTATTGGAATCAGATCGAAAATTACATTAATAAACATTCCGATGCCACTTTCAGCCACGGCATCTGCCCGTCCTGCGCCAGCCAGCTGTACCCGGAGCTGTACGAGGATGAAGATCCTGAAGATGTGCAGTAGCCGTCTGAGATCTGCCTTTTTCGCCGTATGAACCCGGCCGATTTGATTTGACCTGAAAAACTACAAGAAAATTAAGTATCGTTTTATTATAAGTTGATTAGACGGTTTTGTCTAAAACGATCGATGGAAGACATATCTGTCACCCATGAATTACTGGATATTTTAGGATTGATTACTACTATCTAAAACTTCTCTGACCTTTTTTGCCAGTTCATTTTTATTCAATGGTT
>CAZLNA010000401.1:0-2400 GCA_964560485.1 uncultured Desulfobacula sp.
TTTTTACCGTGATCTGTACGCTGCTCAGGCAGTCGATATTGATTCCCTGCAGCGCGTGCAGGACCTGTCATCACTGCCGCTGACTTCCCGCGGCGATCTTGACGCGGCCCCCGGTCAGTTCGGACTCGATGATGCCGCAGCGATAAGAGATATTGCATTGACCTCGGGAACTACCGGAGAGGCGGTGGTGGTTCCCTATACGGCCCATGATCTCGAGCGGCTTGCCTTCAATGAGACCGTCAATTTTTTCAATGCCGGAGTGAGGAGGGAGGACAGAGTCCTGCTTACGGTGACGCTCGACAGATGTTTTATTGCCGGCATGGCCTACTACAGCGGTGTTACGCTTCTCGGTGCGACTGCTGTCAGGAGCGGCCCCGGGCAGCCCGCCCGCCAGTGGCAGATAATAGAAAAACTTGCTCCCCGTGTTATCGTCGGAGTGCCCACATTTTTAAAAGAAGTGGGACGATGGGGCATAAATAACGGCATAGATGTTGCTCAAGGATCGGTTGACACTATAGTAACCATAGGGGAACCGGCAAGAAAACCCGACCACACACCGACGGCTCTTGGAAAAGAGCTGCAGGAGATATGGGGAGCAAAGCTGTTTTCCTCCTATGGCGCGACTGAATTTGAAACGGCCTTCTGTGACTGCTGCGAGTTTTCCGGGGGGCATGTTCATCCGGAGCTGATGCTGGTGGAGATTATTGATGACGAAGGGAAGGTTCAGCCGGACGGCGTGCCCGGGGAAGTTGTGGTGACACCGCTCGGCGTTGAGGGGTTTCCCCTGGTTCGCTTTCGAACCGGTGATATAGCCAGGACAGACAGCAGGCCTTGCGGATGCGGCTGGAACACCACGCGCCTGGGACCCGTTGAGGGACGCCTGGCCCAGCGGCTGAAATACAAGGGTACCACCCTGTATCCGGAGACTATTTTTCACGTATTGCAGGACCTGTTGGAAGTGGACTGCGCGTATGTGGAGGTGAGGAGTGCTGCAGACGGCAGTGATGATATCACCGTGGTTGTCGGGACCGGTGAGGGCGCCGGCGGCAGGGCTGAAATCATAGAGGAACAGCTTCAGGCACACTTGAGGGTGAGGCCTGCGCTGAGGCTGGAGAAGAGCGTTGCGGTCCGGGCTGCGATGGAGCAGGAAGGCGGACGCAAACCTAAAAAGTTTTTTGATTTTCGTTCCCGGTGATGCGGGGACCTTACCATAGTTGAAATATATGTCCTGTTTGAATGATCAGCTCGGGATGGAGTTTTCTCCCGAAGAGATTGCGGAGTGCAAAAAAGAAAACGGTTTATTGTCAATAGAACTGGAGCTGTCGAGAATATGTAATCTGCGCTGTCTTTACTGCTATGCATCATCCGGGGATCCGCTCGAAGACGAACTTTCCCTGGATGAGATCAGAAACGTGGTGGATCAGGCCTGTGATCTTGGTATCAGGAAGGTGATTGTACTCGGCGGCGGGGAACCGTTGCTCTATCCCCATCTGTTTGAGGTCCTGGATCATATTCGGGGCAAGGGCCTGGTGATGGACCTGTTTACCAACGGCCTCTGCCTTACCGAAGAAGTCGCCGGTGAGCTTTTTAAACGATCGGTCGGGGTAGTCTTGAAGATGAACAGCCGGGTACCCGAGATTCAGGATTATCTGGCCGGCAGGAAAGGTGCTTTTCAGGCAATCTCAGGGGGGCTGCAGGCCCTTGAAAGTGCAGGATATCCGGCGGAGGGATGCAGTCTGGGGATCGAAACCGTTATCTGCCGCCAGAATTATGATGAACTGCCCGACCTGTGGCGCTGGGCCAGGAGCAGGAATATCGTTCCCTATGTGGAGGTAATGACCATGCAGGGAAGGGCCGCCGAACATCTCGATCTGGAAGTCGATTCAGAGCAGGTCAGGAAGATGTTTGAAACCCTGTCCCGTATCGACAGCGAGGAGTACGGGTTGAATTGGGTACCGCACCCGCCGCTGGTGGCTTCCCAGTGCGCGCGCCATGAATATTCATGCACCATCGCCTCCAACGGAGAGGTGTATCCATGTCCGGGAGTGACGGTGAGTGGGGGCAATATCAGGAAAGAAGCCCTTGGAGCCATTATTAAAAATGCCCGTGTATTCAAAGAACTCAGAAATATTCGTGAGACTATAAAAGGAAGGTGTGCAGACTGTGATCTCAGCCGGGAATGCTACGGGTGCAGAGGGCATGCCTACCAGATCACCGGCGATTATCTTGCGGAGGATCCGCTCTGCTGGCTTAAGCACAGCGCCGGTAAGCAACAGGGCGGGGGATCATCAGGATAGCGGCAGGGAAACTATGGGCGGCAGTGAAGACAAGAGCAGGTTTTTTTCCGACGAACCGGGCAGTGACGTATATGAACTGCTGGGAAGTGTTCCCGGGCGCTGG
>CAZLNA010000402.1:0-2377 GCA_964560485.1 uncultured Desulfobacula sp.
CACTCAGACGGTGCACGGCATCCCCGTTCTCACCGGATGGGACGTGCCCGGGCTGACACGGGAGCTGAAAAATCCGGAAAAGGCTTTTTTTATCCTGACCAATTCCAGGAGCCTGACCACACCGGATGCCTGCCGCCTGGGACAGGAACTGGGGAAGAATCTAAAGGCAGCCAGTGAAGCTGCCGGTATTCCTGTGAGCATAATCAGCCGGAGCGACTCAACCCTGAGAGGTCATTTTCCCCAGGAAGTGGATGAGGTCTCCACTGTCATGGGCGACTATGGCCTGCCGTATATTGTCTGTCCTTTTTTTCAGGAAGGCGGAAGATTCACCATTAATGACATTCACTACGTGGATGAGAAGAATAAACTGGTTCCGGCAGCCCGGACAGCATATGCAAAAGATGCAACGTTCGGCTTTTCCAATTCCAATCTCTGCAAATGGATAGAAGAAAAAACCAAGGGTCGGATTTCAGCCGGTGATGTGACCTGCATTACCCTTTCAGATATCCGGCAGCAGGGACCGGACAGGGTCACTGAAAAACTCATGACCGTTCCAGAAGGCAGTGCCTGTATTGTCAATGCAGTGTCCTACCGGGATATGGAGGTCTTTATGCTCGGCCTGCTCAAAGCACGGTCTGCTGGAAAGCGGTTTCTCTACCGGACGGCAGCCTCCTTTGTCCGGGTCAGGGCCGGCGTGATTCCCCGAAGCGAATTGATTTCCGGAAGCGATTTGGTCTCAGACACAAAGACCGGCGGTCTTTTTGTGGTGGGATCGTATGTGCCCAAAACCACGGCCCAGGTCAAGGCCCTGATCCGCCAGACCGATATCTGTCCTGTTGAAATGGATGTCTCCAGGATCCTTGACCCTGATACGCGGGACCGGGTGGTAAAAGGGGCTGCGGATCAGGTCAATCTTGCGCTTGCTGCGGGAAAAGACACGGTCGTCTATACCAGCCGTGATCTGGTCCGGTCCGATGATCCGGTTAAGAGCCTTGAGATCGGCCAGCAGGTCTCTGCCAGCCTGATCCATGTGGTACGCAATATTGCCCGTCCGCCCCGGTATCTTGTGGCCAAAGGCGGGATTACATCGAGCGATGTGGCCACCAAAGGCCTTTTTGTCCGGCGTGCCATGATCATGGGGCAGGCGTTGCCGGGTGTGCCGGTCTGGCAGCTCGGTCCGGAATCTGCCTATCCAGGCATGCATTATATTGTTTTTCCAGGAAATGTGGGGGAGGATGAGGCCCTTGTTGAAGTACAGGAGCGGTTGAGCCGTGAACTTCCGGGGGCCTCATGCTGATTGAGACCAAGAAACTGCTTGCCCGGGCTGCATCCGGGGGGTATGCGGTGGGCGCCTTCAATGTCTACAATTTGGAAGGGGCGCTCGCCGTTATTGAGGCGGCTGAAGCACTTGAAAGCCCGGTGATGCTGCAGGTCCTGCCGTCAGCCCTTGACATCGGCGGATCGACGCTGGTGGCTGCCTGTCTTGAGGCAGCCAGAAAAGCGGTAGTACCAGCCTCAGTCCATCTGGATCATTGCAGTGATCCTGCCATGATCCAGAGCGCACTGGATGCCGGTGTCTCCTCTGTCATGGCAGACGGCTCCATGCATGATTTTGAAACAAATCTTTTATTTACCAAGAAAATATCTGACATGGCCCAGAAGATCGGCGCTGGCGTGGAAGCTGAACTGGGCCGGATTGCAGGAACTGAAGACAAGATGACGCTGGATGTACGAGACGCCTGTCTGACAAAGGTTTCTGAAGCACAGTCCTTTGTCAGGCAGGTTGACATTGCCGCGCTTGCGGTCTGTATCGGTAATGTCCATGGAAAGTACACCCGGCCTCCGGCCCTTGATTTTGAGCGACTGGAACAGATTCGAAAGAAGGTATCCGTTCCCCTGGTGCTCCACGGTACATCAGGACTGCCCGATGAAATGATTCGTCAGGCCGTCTCCCTTGGGGTGTGTAAATTCAACGTCAATACGGAAATCCGGACCGCTTATCTCAGCGCGCTTTTTGATTGTTTCAAGGCTGGAGAAAACAGCTCGAAAAGCCTGCCCGAACTTGTGGATATCATGACCCGGGGGATTGCAGCCATGAAAACACAGGTTTGTGAGAAACTACACCTTTTCGGATCGGCTGGCAAAGCCGGCTGATCTGACTGAAAACAAAAACATACAAAACCCAATTATTGATTTAGGAGAAAAATATGTCAAAACACACAGTAAAAACGATCCAGGAAATGCGGGACAATAATGAAATCATTACCATGCTCACCGCCTATGATTATCCCACTGCCAAAAAAGTCAACGATGCCGGCATTGACATGATCCTTGTAGGGGATTCCTGCGCCATGGTCGTGCACGGCCATCCCAACAC
>CAZLNA010000403.1:0-2376 GCA_964560485.1 uncultured Desulfobacula sp.
CACAAGCAGATTGTTTCGGGCCAGCTGCCGGACAAGGGAAGGAGATTCGTTGCCATGGAGCTGGACACCGGTCAGGCGACAGTATTCAACTGTTCTCATGATGGCATCATAGGATTCATCAACAAAGACACCAATGGTATCGATGCCTTCAGGCAGGGCCGTGCAGATGTTTTTTGCCGTTTTTAAAGAGACATTTCTGGGGCTCTTATCAAAAAAGACAAGCCCGACCGCATCTGGACCCACACCGGCTACTGCCAGAGCATTGTCTACCTGTGTGAGGCCGCAGACTTTGATCCAGGGCCTTTGTTGACTGGTTAGTCTTTTCATGGTTGAAAGTGTGCTTTATACTTGTTTGAGCCTTAACGTCTCTATAAAGGCAGCCGGGTCCTGCGAGCGGACAATACTTTCACCCACCAGAAAGTTCACCATACCTGCCTGGATACCGTTTTCAATATCCGCACGCGCCGAGATGCCGCTGGCTTCAACCGGAATCACATCATCCGGAACAATGGCGGCAATGCGTTTTGAAACGGTAAGGTCGGTTTCAAGGGTCTGCAGATTGCGGTTGTTAATATCCATAACTTTACCGCCGGCATCATAGGCCGTTTCAAATTCTTTTTCGCTGGTGATTTCAACCAGGGGCTCCATACCCAGTTCGCGTACCAGATGGATATAGTCTTTTAACTGAGCGCCAGAAAGTATGGTGGTAATCAGCAGAACGGATGAAGCCCCTGCTTTTTTCGCTTCAAAGATCTGGTATGCGCTGATCACAAAGTCTTTTCTGAGAACGGGCAGTTCCGGTGCGGCCGTAACTGCGGTTTTCAGGTCTGACAAACTGCCTTTAAAGTATCGTTGCTCGGTTAAGACAGAGACGGCACGGGCGCCTCCTTTGCTGTAAGCTTCTGCCATACTGAAAGGATCGAGATCCGGACAGATGTCTCCTTTGGAAGGAGAAGCCTTTTTTATTTCTGCAATGATGCCGATATTCTCAGGGGTGCTTTTCTGCATGGCAGCCAGGAAATCCGGTCGGGCCGGACTCTGTTCCGCATCACGTCTGACGGCCGCTTCAGACAGAGACGCTCTGGCCGAAGAAATCTCTTCATTTTTAACGACCAGCACCTCTTTTAAAAAACCACTGACACCCATTTTATCCATTCTCCCGGGTATATGCAGCAAGCGCATCAAGTTTCTGAAAGGCTTTACCCGAATCGATTGCCTCTCTGGCCAGATCAATGCCCTTGGAGATGGAAGGTGCCATGTCTGCGGCAACAAGGGCTGCACCGGCATTTAACAGGACAACATCCTGTCTGGGACCCTGGTCACCTTTTAGAATGGCACGTGTGATCTCTGCATTGGTCTGGACATCTCCCCCTTTCAAGTCTTCCGGAGATGCATATTCACTGAAAAAATCAAGCGGGTCTAGATCATATGATTTGATGATATCATGATTGAGTTCTGTCACCCGGGTCAGGGCTGTGGTCGTGATTTCATCCATGCCGTCATGGCCGTGAACGACAAAGGCTTTTTTGACACCCAGCAATTGAAGCGCCTGGGCAAACATCTCGGTCAACTGGGGTGCGAAAACACCAAGCAGCTGACATGATGCGGCTGCCGGATTGGTTAAAGGGCCAAGCATATTGAAGATGCTTCTGATACCGCAATCCTGTCTGGCTTTGCCTGCGTATTTCATTGAACCGTGATACATGGGTGCAAACATGAAACCGATACCGATTTCATTAATCGCTTCTTCCACAATTTCCGGATCAACATTGAGGTTCACACCGAGTGCTTCGAGTACATCCGCACTGCCGCATTTGCTTGAGATGCTCCGGTTCCCGTGCTTTGCGACTGTGGCGCCTGCTCCGGCCACCACAAAGGCTGTGGTGGTGGATATGTTAAAAGACCCGGATGCATCTCCGCCCGTGCCGCAGGTGTCAATCACGTTTTTAGACAAGGTCTGGATCCGGGTGGCTTTTCTGCGCATGGCCTGTGCCGCGCCGGCCAGCTCTTCAAACGTTTCGCCTTTTGTGGCGAGTGCGCCCATGAAAGCACCAATCTGGGCCTCTGTGATGGTGCCTGAAAAAATATCCATGAGCATGGATGCACTGCTTTCCTGGTCGAGATCGGTTCCGGAGATTATTTTATTAAGGTTTTCGGTAAAGGTCATGGTATCAGGCTCCTTTAATGAAATTACGGATCAATCGTTTCCCAACGGTCGTCATAAATGATTCAGGATGGAACTGGACACCCTGGGTGGGGTGTTCTTTATGTCGGACTCCCATGATTTCACCGTCCTCTGTGGTGGCGGTGACTTTCAGGCAGTCCGGCAGGTTTTCGGCTGAAATGGCCAGAGAGTGATAACGCATGACCGAGAAC
>CAZLNA010000404.1:0-2364 GCA_964560485.1 uncultured Desulfobacula sp.
GTCCTGATTACCATGGATGCCTATTACCGCGCCGGCAAACTGCTGAATCACAAATCGGTTGCTGATGAGGCGGTTAAGCTGGCTGCCGCGGATGAGGACTCCCAGATCGTTGACAAGGTGCTTGTCTGGCAGAGATATCCGGGTAAATATTCTTCTGACACACCCATGGCTGAAGGCAGAGATTTTTTTGTCAATGATGTGGTTAAAAAATACTATGGCGAGCGGGTTGATCCTGAGCAGATGCTGTCTGAAGAACCGCTGTTTATAATGTATACCAGCGGCACCACCGGCAAGCCCAAAGGCGCCCAGCACGGCACGGGCGGCTATCTTTCCTATGTCACGGCCATGTCAAAATATATCCAGGATATTCACCCTGAGGATGTCTACTGGTGCATGGCAGACATCGGCTGGATTACCGGCCATTCATTCATTGTTTATGGTCCGCTGGCTCTGTGCGCGTCCACAGTGATTTATGAAGGCGTTCCCACGTATCCTGATGCGGGCCGGTCATGGCGGATTGCCCAGGAACTTGATGTCAATATCTTCCATACTGCGCCGACCGCGATCCGGGCCCTGAGAAAACTCGGACCGGATGAGCCCGCCAAATATAATTATCATTTCAAACACATGACCACGGTCGGGGAACCCATCGAGCCCGAGGTCTGGAAATGGTATGAGGCGGTTGTGGGCAAAGGCGAGGCCATTATCGTCGATACCTGGTGGCAGACTGAAACAGGCGGTTTTCTGATTTCAACCGTGCCTGCGGTAACGCCCATGAAGCCGGGCAGTGCCGGGCCGGCGCTGCCCGGAATTCATCCCATCATCTTTGATGATGAGGGCAAGGAGATCACAGAAGCCGGGATCGCCGGAAATATCTGCATTAAAAATCCCTGGCCGGGCATGCTTCAGACTGTCTGGGGAAACCGGGAAAGATTTGTCGACACCTATTTTGCCCAGTACAATACCAATCCGGACAGCAAGGACTGGAAAGACTGGCCATACCTGGCCGGTGATGCGGCCATGAGGGCAGAAGACGGTTATTACCGGATTCTGGGCAGAATCGATGATGTCATCAATGTTTCCGGCCACCGGCTGGGAACCAAGGAAATCGAATCCGCCGCCCTGGTGGTTGAGGAAGTGGCAGAAGCGGCCGTTGTCCCTGTGGCCCACGATATCAAAGGCAAGGAACCTGATCTGTATGTGGCCCTTAAAACCGGTGTGGAAGCAACCGAAGAACTGGCCCAGAAAGTCTCTGATGCGGTCTGTGAACAGATCGGTAAAATTGCCAAACCCAGAAAAGTCTGGCTGGTGCCGGATATGCCCAAAACCCGTTCAGGTAAGATCATGCGCCGTGTTCTGGGTGCTATTTCCAACAAGGGGGATGTGGGCAATGTCATGACCCTGGCCAATCCGGAAGTTGTTGAGGAAATCAGAACCATGGTTCAAAAATAACGTGTCCTAAGGCGCTTTTCAGGAGGTATTTGATGTCCAATCTCTATACGCAAGCATATGAACAGTCTATATCTGATCCGGAAGAGTTCTGGGGCAAGGCTGCCCAGGACTGTTTCTGGTACAAACCATGGGACAAGGTCCTGGATGACTCTAACACGCCGTTTTACAGATGGTTCTCAGGCGGTGAAACCAATACCTGTTACAATGCAGTGGATCTTCATGTGGAAAACGGGATGGGTGACCAGCCGGCGATTATTTATGACAGCCCGGTGACCGATACCATTAAAACCTACACCTATTCCCAGCTCAAGGATGCTGTGGCCAACTTTGCCGGAGCCCTGGCAGACAGGGGGGTGGCCAAAGGAGACCGGGTGCTGATCTACATGCCCATGATTCCGGAGGCGGTCTTTGCCATGCTGGGCTGCGCAAGGATCGGGGCGGTTCATTCCGTAGTGTTCGGGGGCTTTGCCGCCAATGAGCTGGCCACAAGAATCAATGATGCCAAACCCAAGGTGATTGTTTCTGCTTCCTGCGGGATTGAGATCAAACGTATTGTTGAATACAAGCCGCTGCTCGATCAGGCCATTGAACTGTCAGAGAGCAAACCGGATGCCTGCATTATTTTCCAGCGGCCCCAGTGCCAGGCGCAGATGACGTCCGGCCGGGATATTGACTGGGAAGCGGCCATGTCTGATGCCACCCCCCTGGATTGTGTACCTGTCGCTGCCACTGATCCTTTGTATATCCTTTATACATCCGGTACCACAGGTCAACCCAAAGGCGTGGTCAGGGACAACGGCGGCCACATGGTGGCCCTGAAATGGACCATGGGGAATATTTACGGGGTGGATAAAGGAGACGTCTACTGGGCTGCTTCAGATATCGGCTGGGTGGTTGGACACTCGTATATTG
>CAZLNA010000405.1:0-2361 GCA_964560485.1 uncultured Desulfobacula sp.
CAGTCTCTGGTTAAGGTGATGAAGACCATGTTTAACATCAAAGTGGAGGTCTCATCAGATTCCGGCCGGGATGTTGCAGATCTAAGCCATGGCCGCAGCAGCAGGATTTCATTTTCCGGTCAGATCAGCGGCAGTATGGTGCTGGTGGTGGATGGCCAGTTAATCAACACCATGGCTGAAAATTTCATGGGAAGCCAGCCGGACGGTGTCACAGATGACCTGGCGAACAGCACACTCAAAGAAGCATTGAATATGGTTGCCGGGGAGGCCTTGACAGCGATGGACAAACAGGCCTATACCTCCCTTGGCATTCCTGAAACGCTGGATTTATCCCGGCTGCCGGCAAATGGTGAGTGGGTGGTTTTCAGCTCAGGCCCGCATCTTCTGGCCGCAGCCCTCTTTATGTCCTGACCGGGATGTCTGCATTGTCCAGGTGATGTTTCACCGCCTGGATGGTCACTTCTTTTCTGTGAAAAATACCGGCAGCAAGGGCGGCTTCCGCATCTGTCCGGTTAAATACCGTTTCAAAATGTGCTTCACAGCCTGCGCCGCTCGAAGCGATGACCGGGATCTGAACCGCTTTTCTTACGGCATTTATTAATTCAATATCAAAGCCTTTGTTGGTGCCGTCCCGGTCAATACAATTGAGCAGGATCTCACCTGCGCCCAGCTCCTGGCAGGCCTTGGCAAGCGATACCGCATCCAGATCCGTTGCAGTCCTTCCGCCCTGGACCGTGCACTGGTACCAGCAATAGGCCTCATTGTCCGGTCCGGGTATCTGGGTGGGGATGACGTTCTGGCCGGGTGCATCTTCAGGAGACCGGACATAGACCCGTCTCGGGTCAATGGAGATCACCACTGCCTGGTTTCCATATACCCTTGATATCTCTTCGATGGCGCTTTTGCCGGTTTTTTCCCCGGTTTTCAGGTATTGCCGGGCAATGGAAACAGCATCACTGCCAATGGAGATTTTATCAGCGCCGGATCGGAAATATCGGGCAGCCACATCCAGAGCTGTGTAAGCGGTGCCATTGCTGTCAGTGTAATCTCTGATCCCGCCGCCAATGGTAAGCGGTACAAAGACGTTTTTGCTGGTTTCTTCCAGGACCTTGAGCATGGGCATGTCTTTGAGTGGGAAATCCCTGAACCCGGTTATATTTAAAAAAGTGATTTCATCGGCACCGTCTTCATAATATTGTTTGGCCAAAGCCACTGGTTTGCCCATGTTCCTCACGCTGCCTTTTTCCCTGACATCGTACTGGTCCCCTTTGGTCACCACCAGATCTCCCTGGTCGTTGGAGCGAACGTCCAGGCAGGCAATGATTCTTTTTGAAAGGCTGCAGCCTGTTTTTTCTGCAGGGCCAGAAGGGCTGAGCTCATCCTTGGTGATAAAATTTTCAAGCAGACGGATTCCCTGTGCGCCGCTTTTTTCCGGGTGGAACTGGGTGCCGATCACATTGCCTTTCTGCACACTGCTGGCAAAGCGGTAGTCATATCCGGTGGTGGTGAGGATGACGTTTTGATCTTCCGGGACAATGTGATAGGAATGGACAAAGTAAAACCGGCTGTCTGGCCGGATGCCGTCAAATATCGGGGAATCCTGTTTGATATCGATGCCGTTCCAACCGATGTGAGGCACGGACAATTTTGTATTGAACCGTTTAACCATACCCTTGAAAAAGCCGATGCTCTCAAGATCGTGGGTATCTTCTTCGCTGCCCTGGAAAAGGGCCTGCATGCCCAGGCAGATTCCGAAAAACGGCCGGTCTGCAGAAAGGTATTCCCTTAATGGATTGACAAATCCTTTCTGGTTGAGGATTTTTATCATGCTGGCATAATTCCCCACGCCTGGGAAAAGCAGTTTTTCAGCGTTGAGTATATCCTCGGGCTTTTTGACCGGTTTAAGGGTGCCGCCCAGTTTTTCAACTGCATTGACAATACTTCTGACATTTCCTGCGCCATAGTCGAGCAGTGTGATCTCTTTCATTTTTTATCCTTTAAGAAGGGGGATCCGCTCCAGCGATTCCCTGATTTCTCCTTCCATTTTCTGCGGTTTTCCTTCCCAGTCCGTAATGACAAAGGTGATGTCTGCATCCACACAGACGTTACCTGTACTCTGGTTGACAATCTGCTGGCGGATGACCGCGCTTTTATTCCCAAATTCTCCCATACCCGTTCTGACAACGATCTTCTCATTGACCTTGGCCTGACTCCGGTAAGAAATATTGATATTGACCACAAAAAAAAGCAGGCCTTTTTTCATAAAAGCGTCAATATCGACATATTCCTCCAAAGCCTGCCACCGGCCTTCTTCCAGGAATTCAAGGTATCTTGCATTATTGACGTGCTGGTACATATCAG
>CAZLNA010000406.1:0-2355 GCA_964560485.1 uncultured Desulfobacula sp.
ACGGTACCCTCTTCCGCCTGTGATGATGGGATACCCCCTCACACCCGTCAGCCGGCTTTTACCTGTCCGGAACCGGACAAAACCGGCCAGATCCTGAAGACCTGGCTTTTGACCCTGCCCAATCGTGTATATACCGATATTTAAATGATCGCCTTTCGGAAAAATCCATGAATACCCGCCAGGACGCCTGGAAAAATCGAATTCCATTTCATAGGAATCCGGCTGATCCACATGGACATCACATTCAATGGCAAATCGCCTGCGAAAAAACTTCTTTTTTGTAACATACCGCCTGACCAGTGAATTTGCACCGTCTGCGCCCACCAGGTACCTGCCGGTGAAATTACCGGCATCAGACCGGATAACAACCCCTGAAGAAGATTCGTCTATGGAAGATATTTTTCTGGCCACCAGGAACCGCATCCCTTTTGCCAGGGCCTGGTTCAGTGAAAAAGTGTCCAGTTCTTTTCTGCTTGTCATATGGCAGAGGGGTTTTGGGGCGCTGATATCAATAATATGGTGTTTATTTGAACGAATTCTCAGGGTATGACAGGACTGTCGAACCACACTGCCAATGTCATATCGGTATGAAAGCATCCCCTTGGGGGTCACACCGCCGGCGCAGGGCTTCTGGCGTGGGAATTCAGATTTGTCCAGCGCCAGAACACGGATTCCAGCGGCCGCCAGATCATATCCTGCTGCAGCACCGGCCGGCCCGGCACCCACAATTATCACGTCATACATTCAAGCATCCTTTCAGTCTCTCCATCAATGGCGTTCATTTTTACGAAATCCGGGCCAATAATCAAATAAAAAGCCGCCCGGAGCAAGTAAAAATTCATGGACATGGGTTCTTGAACAGGTTATTTATAGGCTTACCTTTTCGGAGATAAAACTTTTATGAAAGAGATTGAGGCCTTCCGCGACGCCCTGGCCAGGGGACCAGAATTTTTAAAAGAGACATCACCACCTGCTAAAGCCATCGGATACCTGTGCGCCTTTGTACCAGAGGAACTGATTCTTGCAGCCGGGTTTCATCCCATGCGGCTCTTTTCCTCACAGCCGGAGATCCGGCTTGCAGACCAGCATCTTCAGTCCTACTGCTGTTCACCGGTAAAGGGGATTCTGGAGGACAGCCTTTCAGGCAGCTATGATTTTCTATATGGCGCTGTTTTTCCCCAGACCTGTGATACCATTACACGGCTCAGCGATATCTGGCGACTGAAACACAAGCATGCTTTTTTTGCAGACCTCTCCTGGCCCTCAAAGCTGAATACGCCAACTTCCCTGGACTATGTTAAACAGGTCCTCACGCAGTTTCGAAGCCAGCTGGAGGAAGCCGCCGGTCAACAGATTGAAGAAGATGCCCTTATGGATGCAGTGGCGACCTGCAACCGCATCCGAACCCATATTCGCCGGCTTTACCAGATAAAATCAGACCAGCCTGATGCTCTGGCGGCTGCAGACCTATACACCATTGTGAAGGGTGCCATGATCCTGGATCGGCATCAGGCTGCAGACCTGCTCCAACAGATTGTTCATACGCTTGAATCACACAATACCTCCCTTTCCGGAGGAAAACGCCTGATCCTTTCAGGTGCCGCCTGTGAGATTCCAGACCTTGTCAATACGGTTGAATCTGCCGGCGGTTTCATTGTCGGAGATGATTTCTGCACGGGTTTGAGATGGTTCAACCGCCCGGTAGAGACTGCCCAGAACCTGATGGACGGACTTGCCCAGCGCATTGTCGGCACCATCAACTGTCCGGCCAAACATACGGGCCTGACCACGCGTGCCGATCACCTGATCTCTCTAGCAAAATCCCTTCAGGCAGACGGTGTCCTTTTCCTGCTGAACAAGTTCTGCGATCCACATGCCTTTGATTTTCCAACGATCAAAACTGCTCTGGATGAAAAACAGATTAAGAATTCCTTTATTGAACTCGATGGTGCGGATCTTGGAACCGGCCAGATTTCCACCCGGATCGAATCTTTTATTGAAATGCTCTAAACTGAGGTTCCTGTGGCAATAGAAAAATCAACTGAAAAAAAAGATCTCACCAAAATTAAATGCGCAAAAAAAATGCGCGACATCATGACCACGTATTACCTGGATGCGCTTTCTGCACGCCAGAATGGTAAAAAAGTGGCCTGGATCACTTCTGGTGGACCGGTCGAACCCCTGCTGGCCATGGATATCATCCCGGTTTACCCGGAAAACCATGGCGCCATGATCGGTGCATCCAAAATGAGCAAAGAGCTCTGCCGTGAATCCGTCCAGATGGGCTACAGTCCGGATCTGTGCTCCTATGCGCGTGCAGACATTGCCTGCGCCGTTGTCAAAGGCGGCCCCATT
>CAZLNA010000407.1:0-2349 GCA_964560485.1 uncultured Desulfobacula sp.
GTATAGGCCAGGGCATAACCGGTGATGGCACCCATGTAACCCCATGAAACGGCCACAGCATGAGCAGAGGCGACTTTGATATCAAAGACGGAAAGATTGGGCAGAAGGTACTGGACCACGTCGATGATGGCGGCAACGCCTTCAGAGAGCGCCATATCTTCCGCATGCCGGGTTTTTAAAAAAAGAACCACTTCTTCAATGGTCTGTCCGGCAATATAGGTGGAGATGGAAAACAACAGGGTTAAAAAGGAGCTGGTGGTAATGGTGGAGTAAAAGACAATCAGGGCATTGAGCAGGCAGAACATCAGCATCTGGGCATAGATGGCCCTGAAAAAGGCAGCCCAGGAAAAACCGGTAAAATAGGCTTCGTAATTGATTTTCGTGATCCAGACGGCAAATCCGGCGCAGAGGGTGAGCATGGCAGTGGCAGCCACCAGCAGCAGCATGATCCCCAGGTATTTGCCCCAGATATACTCGGTGCGGGAAAAGGGCTTGGAGAGAATGGAATAGACGGTTCTGCGGTCAATATCCTTTGCCATGAGATTGACAGAGACAAAAAAGGAGAGCAGAAGGCCTGCAAAGGCAATGGCAGACAGATTGATGTCCACGGTCACCTTGTGAAGCTCGCGCATGAACATGGAGACCACCATAAAGGAGCCTGCCATCATGAACAGGGCAAAGAGCGCAATGCCGAAAAGGGCGCGGTCCCTTACGCCTTCTTTAAAGGTCAGAATAGCCAAAGCGCTGAGTTTGCGGATCATGATGCCTGCCGATGAATGGTTTTTAAAAAGATCTCTTCCATATTGTTCACTGCATAGTCAATGGCTGTGATGTCCGCGTTTTCTTTTTTACAGACCAGGATCAGCTCATCTGCCAGATCTTTGGCACATTTGATCACCACATGCCCGGTTCTTTCAACACGGAAAAAGGCATTGGCCGTGGTTAAAAAGGTTTCCAGGGCCGGCGGCAGCGCATCTGTGACCACTCTCACCTGATCTGCGCTCTCAAGAATCTGAGCCTTGGTGGTGATTTTTTTCATCTCTCCCGCGTCCATGATCCCCACCCGGTCGCAGATCCGCTCCACATCGGTTAAGATATGAGAACAGAACAGAATGGTCTTGCCGCGGTCCTTGAGGTCCTGGATCAGGTCAATAACCATGCGCCGGCCGTAGGGATCAAGCCCGGACATGGGTTCGTCGAAAATAATGATATCCGGATCATGGACCAGGGCAAAACAGATGCCGCAGCGCTGGGTCATCCCTTTGGAAAAGGTTCTCACCTTCTGGTTTTTGACCTGTGACAGCCCCACAATCTCCAGCAGCCGGTCCATGTTTGCTGCGGCAGTTTTCCGGTCCAGCCCTGAACCGCGGGCGGAAAACGTGAGCAGTTCTTTTGCCGTGAGGTTGTCGTAAAAATAGGGATTCTCCGGCAGATACCCGACCCTGATGCGGGATGCCGGATCCCGGGGAGGGCGGCCGGAAACGAAAATGCTGCCCGAGTCCGGACGGACAAAGCCCATGATCATCTTGATGGTGGTGCTTTTGCCGGCCCCGTTCACACCGATGATGCCGAAGCTCTCACCCTCCTCCACGGTCAGGGAGACGGATCGGACCGCTTTTTTCCTTTTCCGGGAAAAGTCAGAGACAAAGGTCTTGGATATGTCCTGGATCTCAATCGGGTTCATGGGGCTTACATATCAATATTTGGCTAGGGACTTCAATAAAAAAAGCAGGCCTGCTGAATCAGCAGGCCTGCTTTTTGAATGGGTGTGAAAGGTGGTGCCTATGATCAGGAACCAGGTTCGTTACCGGCTTTATCTTTCCAGCTGGTGCCTGGTAATGCGGTTGCCGATGTAGTGGCAGTTACATCATTGGCAGTGGCCTGGGTTCTCTGGTAAATCTGTTCGCTGGAGGAAAGAATCCCGTATTCAATCCCGTTGTCCGTATCGGTTTTGCCGCTGGCTGAAGTAATCGCATATGCAACGTCAGAGGTGCTGGCAGCAATAATCGTACTCGGTGACGGGGTATAGGTGACTGCGGGGCCGGAGGTATTGGTTGCGTTAAAGGTAATCGCTCCGCCGGATGAAGCACCGTCAACATCTTCTGCAATGGCTGCCGTGCTGAAAGAGGCAACGATAAAAAGGGCAAATATAAGGGTCATGATCTTTTTCATTTTGATTCTCCTGTATTTTTTGGTAATTGGCATATTACGCTTTAATCATTAAACTGTCAGGCAGATTAATTCGGGTATTCATCCCATTCTGCGTAATAAGCTTCAAGATCGGTTTTCAGGTTTCTGGCATCACTTAAAGATGCAGAGTTGTAGGATTTTGCACGGTATGCAGAGAAC
>CAZLNA010000408.1:0-2338 GCA_964560485.1 uncultured Desulfobacula sp.
CTCCTGGACAAGATCATCGCCACCTTTAACATCAAGCATAGCGACCACATGGCCATGTTTGGTATTGCCGGATCAATGGGCGGACTGACCGCATTGAAACAGAAACGCTGCCACATTGCCGCCAGCCACATGCTGGCAGACAACCAGGAATATAATTTCCCGTTTTTGGCGGATCAACTGCTGCAGATGCCGGCCGTAATCAATTTCTGTTCACGGGAGCAGGGTCTGATGCTACAGCCGGGCAATCCCAAAAAGATAGAAGCCATAAAAGACCTGACCAAGCCCCATGTTCGCATTATCAATCGACAGCCCGGATGCGGCACCCGGAAACTCTTTGACCAGACACTCAAGGATCAGGGGATTCGAACCAGCGCTGTGCATGGACATGATGACTGTCTTTCACGTCACATGGATATCGGTCTGGCCGTTCTTAAAGGCCGTGCAGATGCCGGCCCCGGTATCCGGGCCGTGGCAAATCTTCTGGGACTTGATTTTATTTCAATCTGCTGGGAACCCTTTGACCTGATTATTGACAAAGAGCGTTTTTTTGATCAGGGTATCCAGTATTTTCTATCCCTGCTCAAAGGTAAAATCATCCAGGCGGCCGCAAAGGAATATGGTGGATATGACCTGTCGCGGACCGGAAAAATGATCTATCCGGAGCCGGTCCCAGAATAACGCCTGGGAACCCTTGCCGTCAAGGCGGACAGAATCTCGTAATTAATGGTTCCGCTGTTTCTGGCCAGTTCGTCCACACTCAGCCGCGCGTTGTTCTGCGCCCCGAACACAACGACCTCATCACCCGGAGCCACACCTGGGATATGGCCCACATCAATCATGGTCTGATCCATACAGACACGGCCTGCAATCGGGGCACGCTCCCCGTTCACCAGCATGCAGCCATTATTGGAAAAATGCCTGGAAAACCCGTCTGCATAGCCGATGGGCACTGATGCCAGCGTTGTGGGGGTCCGGGTTTCATATGTCATGCCATAGCTGACCTTGAACCCTCTGGGCACCGCTTTGACCGATGTGATCTTTGCTGTCAGGGTCATTGCAGGAAAAAGGCTGACCAGGGAAGGGTCCACATCTTCAGAGGGGTAACAGCCGTAA
This sequence comes from uncultured Desulfobacula sp., assembly GCA_964560485.1. Classification (GTDB taxonomy): domain Bacteria; phylum Desulfobacterota; class Desulfobacteria; order Desulfobacterales; family Desulfobacteraceae; genus Desulfobacula. The sequence continues at coordinate 1,114 of CAZLNA010000408.1, forward strand.
AGTGAGATGCCGGCCCGAACCATATCATAATGTGCCTGGGGAAACCGGATGATCCCTGCTGAATTGGCGGCATGGACAATGGGAAACGATATCTGCTGCTGTTCCAAATCAGAGACCAGGCCATTGAATCGTTCAATCTGGGCGAGGGTATATGCGGCATCCCTGTGGTCTGCTGCAGCAAAATGCGTATAAAGGCCTTCAGGATCTATTCCAGGCAGAGAAGCCATTCCACTGATCTGAAGGAGGGTCTTTTTTCTGGCAGCCGTATCAGACGACGGGCCGATTATCATCCCCACACGCCCCATACCGGTATCCACTTTAAAATGAACCCTGGCCCTTCCCCCGGCCTTTTGGGCAGCGCTTGACATCTCTGCTGCCATGTCCGGATCATAAACGGTCAATACCAGATCAAGATCAAGCACCCGGGTGATCCGTGACGGATGAACCCGACCGAAAACAAGAATGGGGGAAGCGATCCCTGCATTTCGCAGTTCCAGCGCTTCTTCAAACCTTGCCACTCCGAGCCAGTCCGCACCGCTCTCAAGGGCTTTTCTGGCCACAGCCACAGCCCCGTGGCCATAACCGTTGGCCTTGACCACCGCCATAAAAGAGGCAGACCGGGGGGTCATCCGGTTTAAATTTTGAACGTTTTTTTCTATGGCTGACAGATCTACATTAGCGGCGACTAGGTCCTGGTCCATGGCGGACTCCTTTTTCCGATCAGGTTACCGGATCATGGTCTGCTCTACATACGGCTCAATGACTGCGCCCAGCGCCCTGATCTGTGCATTGGAAAAAAAATGATCATCTGATTTGACAAACTCAGGATTGAGAACAGCCACCTTCCGGGAGCAGTTGGCCAGTACATACTTAGACGCACCCGCCACCAGCCGCCCGATATTATCGAGTATTCCGGCGGAAACAAACGGCCGGCTGCAGGTGGTTCGAAATTCATATGCAGGTGCCTGATCCATGATCAGGTGGATGCTCTCCTCTATCCGGGAAGTGTCAAACCCCTTGGCAGTCAACTGCTGATAATGATCCAGGTCTGTCTTGATATCCATGGCCACATAATCGATCAGTCCTTCATCCAGAAGGGCGGCTATAATTTTGGGCCGGCTGCCGTTACTGTCAAGTTTGACACGGTATCCCATCGATTTAACGGTCCTGCAGAAACCGGGCAGCCCATGTTGCAGGGTGGGCTCCCCCCCGGTGATCACCACAC
>CAZLNA010000409.1:0-2332 GCA_964560485.1 uncultured Desulfobacula sp.
ATCAGCTTGCAGCTGCATTCGGCGGGGTGAACCAGTGGGTCTGGACCATGGGAGAGGCTGCCCCTGTTTTTGAACAGCGCGCGATTTTTAAAGGGCCCGGGCAGACAGCAGCGTTTAACGAACACCTCCTCGTGGCCTATTGCGGGGTGCCGCATGTGTCCAGGGATGTGAATGGTCAATGGGTAAGATCATTTATTAAAGGGGAGTCAAGACATCAGTTTCAGACCATTGCAAGACTGACCCGTGAATTTGTCCGGGCCCTTGAAGCACAGGATTTTGAACGGGCAGGGGACTTAATGAACCAGGAAACCCAAACAAGGCTTGAAATGACGCCGGATGTGCTGGATAATACCGGGAAATTATGCTTTGATGCGGCAAGATCCTGCGGTTGCGGGGCCCGGTTCACCGGTGCCGGCGGAGGCGGGTGTCTCTGGGCGATCGGACCGAAAACCGGGGTTGAACAATTGCGGCCAGTATGGCAAAAGATACTCAGCCGGATTGAAACGGCGCAGATACTGCAGACCCAAATTGAAGATAAAGGAATCATTATCAGCTAACAGGAGGCCTTTACACAACAGGCGATCCGAAAAAGTGGAGAAATATGAACTTTCAAGACGTAATCTTAAAATTAAACCAGTTCTGGGCTGAGCGCGGATGCGTCCTGATCCAGTCCTACGACATTGAGGTGGGAGCAGGGACGTTTCATCCCACCACACTCCTGCGGGCCCTTGGGCCTGAACCCTGGAAGGTTGCCTATGTGCAGCCTTCCCGCCGGCCCACAGACGGGCGGTATGGAGAGAACCCGAACCGCCTCCAGCATTATTACCAGTACCAGGTGATCCTGAAGCCCTCACCCGATGATGTGCAGCAGCTCTATCTCGAATCGATGAAGGCCCTGGGCGTTGATCCGCTGGAGCATGATATCCGGTTTGTGGAAGATGACTGGGAATCGCCGACCCTGGGTGCGTCCGGCCTGGGCTGGGAAGTCTGGCTCGACGGCATGGAGATCACCCAGTTCACCTATTTTCAGATGACCGGCAGCGTGGAGGTCAAGCCTGTTTCTGTTGAGCTGACCTACGGGCTGGAGCGGATCTGCATGTACCTGCAGGGTGTGGATAATGTGTTCGATCTCAAATGGAACGACACCATTACCTATCGGGATGTCTATCACCAGCAGGAAGTGGAACAGTCCACCTATAATTTTGAGGTGGCAGATGTCGACCTTCTCTTTGATCTGTTCAACAAATATGAGGCTGAAGCCCTCCGGATCATTGACAGGGAGCTGGTTCTGCCAGCCTATGAATACTGCCTGAAATGCTCGCACACCTTTAACCTTCTCGATGCACGGGGGGCGATCAGTGTGACCCAGCGGACCGGCTATATCAAACGGATCCGGGATATTGCCCGGGCCTGCTCCAAAGTATATATCGAGCAGCGGGAACAGATGGGACATCCACTGTTGAAACACAATGATAAAAAGGGAGGGAGCCGGTAAGATGAATACGCTGTTAATCGAAATCGGGGCGGAAGAGATTCCTGCAGGATATATCTGTCCGGCTCTGGACGCTTTTGAGCAGAGCATGCTTTCTGCATTAAAGCAGGCACGGATCAATCACAAGACATCAAAAACCTATGGCACGCCGCGGCGTCTGGCCCTCATCATAGAAGGAGTGGCTGACCAGCAGACCGCCCGGACATCCAAATTGACCGGTCCGCCTGAATCGGTCGGGTTTGACAGTGACGGCAACCCGACCATTGCAGGAAAAAAGTTTGCTGAAAAGGCCGGTATCCCCATTGAATCGGTGGTGATTGAAGAAACGCCCAAGGGGAAATATCTAACCGCTGTTGTAGAGGAAAAATGTGAATCCGCAGCCGTGATCCTGGAAAATATGCTCGAAGAAAAGATCCTGGCCATCCCCTTTCCCAAACGGATGCGGTGGGGAGACCTTTCTGTGAGTTTTGCACGGCCCATTATTTCCCTGACCGGGCTTCTGGGAGAGCAGGTCTTGAATTTCAGAGTGGGAAATATTCAGTCAGATGCCTGCATTGCAGGACATTCGTTCATGTCGCCGGGAAAATATGAACTGGCATCGGCGGACCGCTACCTTGAAACGGCTCTGAGCGGCGGGGTTGTCCCGGATATTGACGAACGCAGAACCCGGCTGGTCGAGGCAGTTGAAACCTGTGCAAAAGAGTATGGTGCGCAGGTGCTTGAAGATGAAGAGCTGGTGGATATTGTCACCAACCTGGTGGAATCGCCGTATCCAGTGGTGGGCGAATTTGATCCTGAATTTCTTGAAGTACCCGATGAAGTGCTGATCACGGCTATGCG
>CAZLNA010000410.1:0-2321 GCA_964560485.1 uncultured Desulfobacula sp.
GGAGAGGAGGATGGCTCAAATTTCATTGGACTGCCCTTTTTGGGGGTCATATAGCCAGCAGGCAACATTGTGGTGCTCCTGTTCTGAAAAGGCTCCCGGAGCATTTTGGGTACATATTTCTAATGCATGGTCACATCTGGGGTGAAACCGGCAGCCTTTAGGCATGTTCTGCAAAGACGGTACCCTTCCTCTGATGGTGGGCAGCTTTTCCGGGATTTCGCCCTCCACCAGAGGTATGGATGAGATCAACCCCTTGGTATACGGATGCAAGGGCGAATTAAATATCTCCCTTACCGGTGCGGTTTCAACCACCTGCCCTGCATACATCACAACAACCCGTTCACACATAGCCGCCACCACCCCGAGATCGTGGGTAATGAACATCACGGACATGTTGTGTTTCTTACGCAGCCGGTTAACGATGCGAAGGATCTGGGCCTGGATAGTCACATCCAGTGCGGTTGTCGGCTCATCCGCGATTAACAGTCTTGGGCGGCATGCCAGGGCCATGGCGATCATCACCCGCTGGCGCATACCGCCGGACAGATTGTGCGGATACTGATTCATGCGGTCTCTGGCTGACGGGATCCCCACCTCTTCAAGTGCTTTAACAGAAAGCTCTCTTGCTTGTTTCTTGCTGATGTTCCGATGGAGAATGAGGGCTTCGATCAGCTGGTGGCCGATGGTAAACACCGGGTTCAGTGAGGTCATGGGTTCCTGGAAAATCATGGAGATATCGTTCCCCCGGATCTCTCGCAATGCCTTTCGTTCCAGGTGAAGCAAATTCCTGTTTTCGAATGTGATACTCCCGTTGGTCACCTTGAGGTTGCTCTCAAGCAGGTGCATGACGGCAAGAGCGGTCAGGCTTTTACCGCACCCGGATTCTCCCACCACCCCAAGGCTTTCCCCGGGATTGATGTGAAAGGAGATCCCGTTAAGCGCCAGGGCAGTCGTATCCTCAAGATTCACTTCCAGTTCCAGATCTTCGATGTTCAGCAGCGGAGTCACACTCATATTATCCCCTCGTGTTGAGGCGGGGATCCAGCACATCCCTGAGGCCGTCGCCAATCGAATTCAGTGCCAGTACGCACAGGGATATGGCAATTCCCGAATAGAGGCATATCCAGGGGGCCCGTCTCAGGAATACCTTGCCTGAACTGATCACCACACCCCAGCTCGGGGTTTCGGGCGGCATTCCCACCCCGAGAAAGCTCAAGGCGGACTCGGCCAGCACCACATAGGCAAAAATCATGGTTCCCTGAATAATGATAGGCGCGATGCAGTTGCGTGGAATATGCACGAACAGGATCCGGAGGGAACTGGCGCCAACGGCCCGGGCTGCCTCAACATAGGTCTGCTCCTTCTGGACGAGCACAGCCCCCCGCACCACCCTGGCCATTCGCGGAGTATAGACGATGATGAGCGTGATGATCACATTGATCAGGCTGCGTCCCAGGACCGCCATGATCATGATCATCAGAATCAGCCCGGGAAAGGCCATGAGCCCGTCCAGGATGCGCATGATGATATCATCAAGATGTTTGAAAAAACCGGAAACCAGGCCCAGAAACGTTCCGAAAAGGGTTGTGAGCAGGACGACACCAAACCCCACGATCAATGAGATACGCGATCCGTAAACCACCCGGGAATACACATCTCTTCCCATCCTGTCCGTCCCGAACCAGTGCTTGGCTCCAGGGGCCATGAGCCGTTCCGCAGGATTGATCTCCAGGGGGTCATGGGTGGCTATCTGACCGGCAAAAAGCGCCATGATCAGCATGGTCAGGACGACCATCACACCGAACACCGCTGTCGGGTTCTTCATGAATTTTTCAAACGTCCGTCTGAAACCGGATTTTTCCCTATTGTTTTTCATCAATACTCAAGCCTCGGATCTATAAAGGTATAGATAATATCCACCGCCAGGTTGATCAGAGTCCAGGCAACGGCAATATAGAGAACCACCCCCTCAATTACGGGGTAATCACGTGTAAAAACGGATTTGATCAGCAGCCGCCCGATACCGGGAATATTGAAAATCGATTCCGTAACAACGGCACCGCCCATTAGATTGGCAAAAGACATCCCGATCACCGTTACCACAGGGATGATGGCATTGCGCAGGGCGTGTTTGAAGATAACCACGATCTGGCTGACGCCTTTAGCCTTGGCTGTCCTGATATACTCATTTCTCAGTACATCGAGCATGCAGGCCCGGGTCATTCGTGCAATCAGGGCCACAGCGCCGGCGGCCAGAGTGATTGAGGGCAATACCAGGTATGACAGGCATGACCAGACTCCATTACTTAACGGGCTGTACC
>CAZLNA010000411.1:0-2319 GCA_964560485.1 uncultured Desulfobacula sp.
GATCATGGCAATGGCCGTATCCTTGAACAGGTCGGGGGTAACCGATTCCGGTGCCAGTTCAGTGGATGCACCTAAAAACGTAAACATGGAACGCTGGGCATCCGGCGTGACCACGGAGAGGACCTGGCCTGTAGGAGATTCTCCGATAGTGACCCTGGGTTCGACATGACTGGAAAGCAGCTGTTTTTCAAAGGCATCGCCATAGGGGTCTGCGCCGCGTTTGCCGATAAACCGGGCGTCCCCGCCAAGACAGCCCACACCCACAATCGTGTTGCAGGCAGCACCGCCCGAAACGACCTGGGGGGGGCAGTCTGTCTGTGAAAGGATGTTTTCTATTTCCTGGTGGTCCACCAGGGTCATGCCGCCTTTTTCCTTGTTCAGGTTGACCAGGAACTGGTCAGATTCACTGATCAAAATGTCCACCAGGGCGGAACCAATGCCTGTTATTCTTGAAACATCTGCTGTTTTCATATGATTATCCTGTCTTGGGTTGTTGTTCTGCTGCTTACCTTATACGGTCTGCTGTGTGTCCAAAGCATAGAAAGTATGAAATGATTGTCAAGCTTTTTGTGGCCTGATTCCCAACCGCGGCAGCCTGTTAGGTTTGTGCAAGGCGTTGACAAATTGCTCACAAACGCTTATTAAAGGTTAATTTTTAAGAGATTTTATAATCGATCATAAAAGAACGTGAGTACAAGGAGCCTGTAATGTCAGAACAACAATCTTTCATGTTTACATCCGAGTCAGTTACCGAAGGCCATCCGGACAAGGTGGCGGACGCCATATCAGACAGCATTCTCGACGCGATCATGACCGAGGATAAACAATGCCGAGTGGCCTGTGAAACAATGGTGACCACCGGGCTGGCAATGGTGGCCGGAGAGATCACCACAAATTGTTATGTGGATATTCCTGAAGTGGTAAGAAACACGATCAAGGATATTGGTTACAATTCGTCCAGCATGGGATTTGACTGGCAGACATGTTCTGTGATTACCAGTATTGATCAGCAGTCAGCAGATATTGCGCAGGGGGTTGATGAAGGTGCCGGCCTGTTCAAGGAACAGGGCGCGGGCGACCAGGGGCTGATGTTCGGGTTTGCCACCAATGAGACGCCAGAGCTGATGCCGATGCCGATTACCTATGCCCATAAACTGACCAAGCGCCTGACCCAGGTAAGAAAAAATGGTGCTCTTGATTTTTTAAGACCGGACGGAAAATCTCAGGTCACCATTGAATATGTTAGCGGACAGCCGAAACGGGTGGATACCGTGGTCGTGTCCACCCAGCATTCACCGGACATTTCATATGATGACCTGAAAGCTTCGATTATCAAGGAAGTCATCAAAAAAGTCATTCCTGAGGAGATGATCGACGGGGACACCCGCTTTTTTATCAATCCCACCGGCCGTTTTGTGGTGGGCGGGCCCATGGGCGACTGCGGTCTGACCGGCCGGAAAATTATTGTTGACACCTATGGCGGCCAGGGCAGCCACGGCGGCGGCTGTTTTTCAGGAAAAGATCCGTCAAAGGTTGACCGGAGTGCGTCCTACATGGGCCGGTATGTGGCTAAAAACCTTGTGGCTTCCGGAATCGCGGATAAATGTGAAGTCCAGGTCGCCTATGCCATTGGTGTGGCAGAACCGGTTTCTTTGCTGGTTGATTTCATGGGAACCGGAAAAGTCAGTGAGTCCCGTGCTGTGGAGATTGTCAAAGAAGTTTTTGACCTCAGGCCTGCCGGGATTATCCAAACGCTTGATCTGCTCCGCCCCATCTACAGGAAAACGTCCTCATACGGGCATTTCGGCCGCCAGGATCCTGACTTTTACTGGGAACGGACTGATAAGGCCGATCAGATCAAGGATCTTGCCGGTATCTGACCGGATCTCAGCTGAATCTTCAAGCCGCCCGGGGCCAATGCCCCGGGCGGCTTTTTTTATTGACAAATGATGATTGAAACTATAAAATGCTGAATATCATATCAACGTATTTTGATACGTTTATTGGCTGCTTTGCAGCCCTGACATCACCCAAATGGAGGAAGCAGATGCTAAAACCGAATACAGACGAATCATTCATTGATCTTGACCTGAACCTGAAATACAAGGTCAAGGATATTTCTCTGGCAGAGGAAGGGCATAAAGATATGCAGCTTTCTGAAAAAGAGATGCCCGGACTGATGGCCATCCGGGAAAAATACGGTCCTGAAAAACCCTTGAAAGGGCTCAAGATCATGGGAAGCCTTCATATGACCATCCAGACCGCCATGCTCATTGACACGCTTTATGAGCTCGGTGCAGATCTTCGGTGGGCATCCTG
>CAZLNA010000412.1:0-2313 GCA_964560485.1 uncultured Desulfobacula sp.
ATAGTTCAGCGATCTTTCGTTCTATCTGGCGAGAGAATGTCAATACGTTTTTAAATATGTGTAAAATATGTGTAAAAATAGGTGCGAACGTAAAAAAGGCTTTCAAAGTAAAATCTCCGAAAGCCTTGTCTTTTAAGTGGCTGGCTGACTAGGATTCGAACCTAGATTGACGGAGTCAGAGTCCGTAGTCCTGCCGTTGGACGATCAGCCAGCAGAATGATCAGGCTATATACATGAATCCTGGGTTTTAGTCAAGAATAATGTTAGCCGTGCCAGCGATCAGGCACACTTTTCTGAACATTTTTATTTGTATACCCATGCATGGCAATTGTCTTGATCTGGCTGATATGAAGGTTTGCCAAACACCGGGATTGCATAACTGGTTTGGTAAAATAGTATGGAATATGGTACATAAAAAACAGATAATTTAAAAAACCGGGTGTGCCCTTAAAAGATGATACTTTCAGGAATGGCGTACCTTTTTGCCAGTATTTGTACCAGATTTGAGATTGATGCCGAATATACAAGGAAAAAAGGGGTTAACAAAACAGGAAACAGAACTGGACCAGCAGCTTGCCGGGTATGGTTCTGCAGCGATCGCTTTTTCCGGCGGTGTGGATTCTTCGTTCCTCCTGGCCGCAGCGGTCCGGGCGAAACTGGAACGGCTCAAGGCTTATATGGTGGTATCCCAGTTTGTCCCGAAACGGGAAATTGACAAGGCCATTCAAACGGTGGAAGGCATTGGTGCGGATCTGGAGCTTCTTGCCGCAGACATCCTGGCCGAGGATCAGGTAGCTCAAAATACAAAAAACCGTTGCTACCACTGCAAACATCAAATTTTTTCTCTGATCAGAGAGCGGGCCCGGAACCAGGGCTTTTCCGTTTTTCTTCACGCGGTGAACCGTGATGATCTGGGTGATTTCAGACCCGGCCTGAAGGCTGCTGAAGAACTCGAATTTGTCGCCCCACTGGCTGAGACCGGTTTTACCAAGTCAGACATCCGCAAGGCTGCCAGGAAAATGGGGCTTGAGGTATGGAACAAGCCTTCCCAGTCCTGCCTGGCCACACGGATCCCCTATGACACACGGATTGTAGCGGCTGACCTTGAAAAGATCGATCAGGCAGAATCATTTTTGCAGGATTTAAGCTTTGATCCGGTACGGGTCCGCTGTCACGGGAACCTGGCAAGGATAGAGGTGCTCTCAAGTCAGGCGGCCCGGCTTTTTGACACGCCGCTGCCTGAAAGGATTGCAAAGCGCTTCAAACAGATCGGGTTCGACTATGTCAGCGTTGATATGATCGGTTATAAAACAGGAAATATGAATCATGAAATACTCTGAAGCCAAGCCGGGCCGGGTGTTTATCATCCGCCTGGAAGACGGTGACATCCTGCATGAGACCATTGAGGCCTTTGCAGAAGAAAAACAGATCCGTGCAGCCGGCCTGATTGCATTGGGCGGGGCCGATGCCGGCTCCACCCTGATTGCCGGGCCTGAGGACGGCCGGGCCAACACCATTGTGCCCATGAAGCACCTGCTTGACAATGTCCACGAGGTGGTGGGAACCGGCACTCTGTTTCCCAATGAAGCCGGTCAAATGCTGCTTCACATGCACCTTGCCTGCGGCAGGAAAGACCGCACAGCGACCGGTTGCATCCGCCAGGGGGTGAAGGTATGGCAGGTGATGGAAGTGGTGATTCAGGAATATGTGGATTCCACAGGGGTTAGAAAGGTTGACGCGGCAACTGGCTTTGAGCTGCTGATACCCTGATAGAATTGATTTTTTACTGTCTCTCTCTTTATTAGGAGTCCCAATTTTATCGTCGGCATCGTTCGTATATGCCTCCGGTTCAATTTAGCTGATCTGCCTATAATTACAATAAAACTCAATCCTGACGGTTGTGCCTGGATATCTATTTTTTAAGCTCGCTGAAACTTACGCATCTCTTTGAATAAAAAAAGGCTGAGCCGATTGCATCAGCACAGCCTTTGTCATCTTGAAAATGAAATCGTTACCGGGCCTGGATTTCCAGGTCATTGAAAAAATAGCCGATTTCAAAGGCAGCGGTTTCCGGTGCGTCAGACCCGTGAACCACATTCTGTTCGATATTCGTGGCATAGTCTTTTCTGATGGTGCCTTCTTCAGCTTCCTCAAAATTGGTGGCGCCCATGAGCTTGCGGTTTCTGGCAATCACGTCATCGCCTTCGAGCACCATCACCACAATGGGACCTGAGGTCATAAAATCAGTTAAAGAATCAAAAAACGGGCGTTCCTTGTGGACAGCGTAAAACCCCTGGGCCTGGGTTTTGGTCA
>CAZLNA010000413.1:0-2311 GCA_964560485.1 uncultured Desulfobacula sp.
TCAAATATAATGAGTCGGATTCACCCCAGCTTATTATCCGGTTCCGGGAATATCTCCAGAAGGTAACCATCGAATTTATCGATAACGGGATCGGCGTGGACCAGCACGAACTCAAAAAGATATTCAGCAAATTTTACCGGTCCGACCGGGACAAGAAGCACGATGCATCCGGATCCGGCCTGGGCCTTTACCTGGTGTCGAGCATTGCCGCCATCCACGGCTGGAAAACATCCGTGACCAGCCCCGGGCGGGGGCATGGCGCTACATTTACGGTGACCATTCCCAAGGCGAGCATTTCCAATCTGCGGGAGAAAAATATATGGAAGCGGCTGAAAAAAAGCGTATTCTGGTCATAGAAGACGAAGTCCACATTGCAGACGGGATCCAGTTGAATCTGACCATCCAGGGGTATGAGGTACTGGTGGCGGCAGACGGGATCGACGGGCTGGAAAAATGGCGTTCCTGGCATCCCCATCTGATCGTTCTGGATATCATGCTTCCCATGATAGACGGCTTCTCCATTCTCAAGACCATACGGAGCAAAGACGAAAAAATCCCGGTCCTGATTCTTTCCGCCAGGGGGGATACCAGGGACAAGGTTCGCGGACTGCGTTACGGTGTGGATGACTACCTGTCCAAACCCTTTGATCTGGAAGAATTCCTGCTCAGGGTGGCGCGGCTGCTGAAACGGACCTCGTGGAATAAAAACCGGGATGGACAAAAGAGCGGCGGGTATGCTATGTTCCAAGGCGATTCCTACCAGTTCGGGTTAAACAAAATTGATTTTATTTCGTCAAAAGCAGAATGCCGGGCCGGCGAGATTATCCTGACCGAGCAGGAAATCGTGCTCCTGAAACTCTTTATCGCCAACAAAGGCCGGCCGCTTTCCCGGGAGGAACTGCTCAATTCCGGCTGGGGATACTCAAAGGATACATCCACCCGGACAGTGGACAATTTCATTGTCCGGTTCAGGAAATATTTTGAAAAAAACCCCAAAAAGCCGGTCCATTTTATCAGCCGCCGGTCAGTGGGATATGTGTTTGAACCGAATATGTCTTGATAACTGAATGAGGAAACTGCCATGAACGAAGACAATCATGCAATGGACCAGGCCATCAAGGCCATGACAATCAAAACCGGAAAGTACCTGACTTTTTCACTGGCCGATGAGACTTACGGCCTCGGGATCCTGAAGGTCAAGGAGATCATCGGCATGATGCCGGTGACGTCGGTCCCAAGGACGCCGGAGTTTGTCAAAGGTGTGATCAACCTGAGGGGCAAGGTGATTCCGATTGTTGACCTTCGGCTTAAATTTGCCATGCCGGCCATGGACTATACGGACCGGACCTGTATCGTGGTGGTGGAAATCGATTCGGCCGATACCACGGTCCTGATCGGCGTGGTGGTCGACTCGGTCTCGGAAGTCCTCAATATCAAGGAAGAGGAAATTGAAGATGCACCGGCTTTCGGGACACAGATGAACACCTCCTATATCCTCGGGATGGCCAAGACCGACGGCGGCGTAAAGATCCTTCTGGATATCGACAAAGTGCTGAGTACGGAAGAAATTGAAATGCTTGAAACGGTCGACTAACAAAGGCCTCTTCCACCAAATCGAGATTGCGATAGATAATCGAAATCAATGACAATGACGATCTGGATTTTAAATCCCGGCAGGCATGATATTGAAGTCTCAGGTTTTGTTATAGCGATAGTGGCGGCTGGGGTGGTCCTGCCCCGAGCCATCAGGCGGATTATTTAACAGTATGCCAGTGAAAGCTGTTTAAAATGTTCCAAAATTAATTCGTCAGACCGGGGTAGGGGGACCCCTTTTAAATTAATTTAAATCCATATCAATAAAATGAACTTGTAAATGTGCTTCCAAAAGCTTTAAAAACATTGTCCTGGATTTGATATATCTGTAGTGTATTTACACCGGCGCGGTCAATTGATGAATAGTCTACAGGCCCAACAGAACTATAAGGTAAGTAGGCATTATTACCGTTCATTAATTCGAATTCATTTCTAATAGCGTTTTTTGTAACAGGAATGTCTTTAATGAGAAGTCTTTTTATCGCTTCCGTTGTTATCTGTGCCACTAAAATGCCAGCCGTATAAAAAACAGAATTAGCAGTTTCATTGTCCCGATTATACATCTCGGCCAGGGCATATTGTTTGTCCCTGCCGTCAGACGCTTCGGATGTTCCGATTAAAGAAGTGACCCAGAAATAATTAGTTGTGGAAGTATCAATAAGCGACAACAACTCATTACCGCCCGTATAATGCGCCCCCAAAAAAGTTATTTTTCCTG
>CAZLNA010000414.1:0-2311 GCA_964560485.1 uncultured Desulfobacula sp.
CTTTTGCACCCTATCCATGAAAACCAGAGGAGACCGAAACAGGAAACCACTGCTGCAATGATCATTCCTGCTGCCGCAGGCCGGGCTGTTTTAAAGCGGATCCGTTGTTGATCCCTGCACTGACCATGCATCAATGACGCCATACCCATGACAGAAAAAAGATAAAGCGGAGGAACCGCCATCTGGAACGGGAAGGTAAAAGATCCGTTCACCATGAAGCCGGCAAGAGAACACAGCAGGATCATGGCGGACAGCCTTAACCGGACATCATCAGACGCCTGTATCACCCCAAAAAGCATCCGGCTGCACAAAACAAACAAAGAAAGAAAAAGTACCAGCCCGACGACCCCGGTGTCCACCCCGATCTGCAAAAACACATTGTGTGCCCGCTGAAGGGAACGGCCTGTGGTCGAACTGTATGCTGCTTTTTTAACTGCCCGGTGGTATCTGGGATAATGAATTTTTAGATTGTTTAATCCCACCCCATGCAAAGGCCGGTCTTTAATCATCACCAGAAGGTTCTGCCAGTAATCAAGCCGGCCTTTAGAAAGTTTCGCCGGATCCTGGGCAAGATTGCCCATGCCGCCGAGCAGGTCAAAATAACTTTCTTTGGTTTTCATGGGTGTTTTAGGCGGCATCATCAAAAGTCCGGCAGCCATGGCCAGGATGATCAAAGCAGCCAGCCACCTTGCTGGGGAGATATTAAATGACGAGCCATGCCTTTTTTTTTCAACCATGGTCAGCCCGGCCGCCACGATCAGAACCACCAGGGCGGCCAGCCAGCCCGCACGGGTTTTGGTATACCCCAGATAGGTGATCACCAGCAGGGCGGCCATGCCTGAACATCCGGCCCTGATATTTGAATCATGAAAAAGCCCGGTCAGAATAACCATTGGAAAAAGAAGAGACAGCACCTGAACAGCCACGTTTTTATTGGCAAAGGTGGCGGCTGGCGGATAGATCTGAGGCACTAGGCTGACATCAAACAGATACTGCAGACAGCCGATCAGCGCAATACCTGTTGCTGCCGCAATACCGCATGTCAGCAGAAAATCAATTGTTTTTCGGGCATCTTCCAGGTTTGAAATTATATAAAACACCAGTGCGCAGGAGAGCCAGTGAACCCAGAGTGCCGCACCATGGTATGGATTAATTGCCCAGAAAATAGAGAGGCCGGTCCATGCGAGAAGCCCAGCAATGGCCAGAGCAAGGGGGGTCCACAGAAATCCCACTTCTTTTTTTTGCCACAAACGAATCATCAACCCTGCCAGCAACCCGCAGACCAGGGCCTGGATTCCAAAGAGTTTGGGCACATTGGCAAAATCATTCAAGCCGACCGGGCTCTCATATCCCGGCCAGATGAAAAAGGGGGCACTGGTCAGCAGAATCCCAACCAGTTTTAAAAATATGCTGCTGTGCGATGTAGAGACGTTCACCATAAGGCCAGGATATAAAAAACCGCATGCAGCCTTGTCAAGAAGCCCGGGATTTCTAACAGAACCCGAACAAATCACCCCCCGAATTTTCACTCAAATCTAATGCCGGACTAATCCGGATTTTCTATAGGGAAAACGGTGTCAAACATTCACCCTTTTATATAAATGACAGGAGCCCTGAAATGAAAGCCTTGTTATGGATCACTCTCTTTCTGATGCTGGCTGCCACGGGACTAGCAAGCCAGAGCCGGGCTGAAGACCGCTATCTGATCGCCTTAAACCAGGAAACCGGCATCACAGCGGTGCAGGATCTTCAGAACGAATCTTTGAGGCGCAGACAAAAAACCGCCATTCAGGCGCTCCAGGAACCGGTCATTGCCCGGTTGAACCAGGAAAACATCAGCGTCATCCGGCAATACGGATATATCCCGGTCATCGCAGTAAAAGCCACTGTTGACCAGATCGCCCGCATTGAAACAATGGAGCAGGTGGAGGCGGTTGTACCGGATCAGGAAAGGCAGTTGCACACGGCCCAGGGGATTCCGCTGGTCAATGCAAAAAGTGTCCGGTCGGTTTATTCGGGCCAGGGTGTGGCCATTGCCATCCTTGATACAGGTATTGATTATACCCACCCGGCCCTGGGCAGCAGCAGCAGCTTTCCCAACACCAAAGTAGTGGGCGGGTATGATTTTGGAGACAACGACGCGAATCCCATGGACAGTCACGGCCATGGCACGGCCTGCGCCGGGATTGCGGCTGGAGACGCTCTTCCCAGCGGCAGTTATATCGGCGGAGTGGCTCCGGATGCAAAACTCTATGCCCTGAAAGTGACTGTGGGCAGCACCGGCAGTTCCTATGACTCGGATATCATTGCC
>CAZLNA010000415.1:0-2310 GCA_964560485.1 uncultured Desulfobacula sp.
GTCCCATGGGCGTGTTTGAAATGGAGGCATTCATGGCCGGTACCCGGACCGTGGCACAGGCCATCGCCGGATCCGGCGCCTTTTCAATTGTGGGCGGCGGTGATACTGGACTGGCTGCAAAAAAATGCGAGGTGGCAGACCAGGTCAGTTATGTTTCTACGGGCGGCGGGGCATTCCTGCACCTGATGGAAGGTAAGGTCCTTCCAGGAGTTGCAGCATTGGCAGAGTAACCATTTGATACTACAGAACCCATTTCAAAATTGAAATTCTGGCCGTATTTCAAGGAAGGGGGAAAATTCAACCGGATTAATATGCATCATAATTCAAGGATGCATTTTCCCCTGACAAAGAAATCAGGTTAACAGGCTTTTTTGAGGCAGGTTCTAATAAAAAAGGATGGGCGCATGTTATTTTGTAAACACAGAGACGGGCTGAGCCGTGAAGAACGATTAAGACGGTCGTATTACGAAGTCCTGCGTGACGAGCTGGATCAATTTGTCCTGGGGTATTCTTTGATTGGTTCATACAATAACTTTCTGCGGCTGCGCTCACCCTATCCCTTTGTTGAACTCAGAGAGCTCAAGCCCAGGGCCCGGATCCCGTCAATTGAATTTGAGGCCCAGAATTCTTTTCTCATTATTTTCAATGAAGATTTTATTCACAAGAAGCATAAAAAATATATCCGTTATTTTGACGCCAACAAGACGACCAAACAAAATCTGCTCAGGCATAAATATTTTCCAAATATTGAAAATTTCAACCGGGATATGAAGTTCTTTGAAACCGGGGATTTTTTCGCCCTGCTCAGATCCCTGCTGCCCCTTGATTATGCCCTGCTGATCCAGCGCAACCAGCAGACAAAGGTGAGGTATGCGCTGACGCATTTCCATGTGCGCGTTGACTGGCCCATTGCCGAGGCCTCTGAAACACTGGCACGGGATCTGCGGTATATCTCAAAGGACCTTTATGAAAAAGGGGATAAATATGCTGAGGACTTTCAAAAAAAATTCTTTGAATATTACGGGGTTCCGGTACTCTCCGGCGGGCGGCGGACTGCAGCGATCGTTGCTGCCCAGTATTTCAGGCAGATGCCCGGCCTCACCACGGTATATGTCTCATCCAGCGAATCGAGAAACCTGCTCAGAATTGATGAGCGCGGTGTTTCCAAATCAGTGCTGGTTAAACTGACCGCCCCGGAAATCCAAGCCCTTGCCAAGCAGGCCGGCCTTACCCAGAGCACCTTTACAAAAAATTATGTGGTGGCCAGGCAGCGGAAGCATTTTGTCTGTATCCTCAATGTCCGGTATGACTATACCAGCCATGCCCTGCCTTCGGAAGGCGGCCGCCTCAGAGAACTCAAACCGGATACCAACTGGCTGACAGTGTCAGAGGAACATATCCTGCCCAAACCGTCCGTATCCCATCATCCGCCGATCGCATACAAGATGGTTTACGCTTGATCGAAAGGGCAGGGTACCTGATCCGAGAAGAATATGGCCGGATAAACATCACATGTCATGGCCTGGAAATGAGTCACAGCGTTTTAGAAAACGCCCAGGGATCATAATTCGCGGAGCATGGCGGTCTCATCACAATTGGGAAAACTGACGCAGCCGATACAGTCTGACCAGACTTTAATAGGCAGTTCACCCTTGTCAATGGTGGTAAAACCAAATTGTTTGAAAAAATCGGGCCGGTAGGTCAGGGTAAAAAGCTTTTTAATATTAAAATAGACCGCTTCCTGAATGGCACGTTCAGTTAAGGTGGAGCCGATCCCTTTGCCCACATGTTCGGGTCCAACTGCAAGTGATCGTATTTCAGCCATATCTTCCCAGCAGAATTGAAGGGCGCAGCAGCCCAGGATATGTTTTGTCTTCGGGTCTTCATATACCCAGAAATCTCTTAGATGATCATACAATTTGCTCAGGGGCCGGGCGAGCAGTTCTCCTTTTTTATTGTAGTACTGCAACAGGGCATGGATGGGTTTTACGTCGTCAAGAATGGCTTTTCGTATCATGGTTGTCCTTTGTCCCTTATAAGTGCTTTCACCGAACCGGAGAATTTTTTCGCCTGAAGTTTTCCAGTGTCGGGGTCCATGTATACCATTTTTGTGCCGTCGGGTATATCGAAATATTGCACCGGCCGCCTGGAAAGGATATGGCGCATGCTTTCGATCCAGATCGGCAGAGCGGCCCTGGCCCCGGTCTGCCCCCTGCCAAGGGAGGCGGCATCATCTCTTCCCACCCAGACGCCCATGACAATGTCCGGGCTGTAGCCGATAAAAACAGCATCTTTGAAGTCGTCTGTGGT
>CAZLNA010000416.1:0-2309 GCA_964560485.1 uncultured Desulfobacula sp.
TATTCATGGCTGAGGCAGCCCCATTTTCAAGGATATGACAGCAGGCCTGCGCAGCCGTTTTTACGAGTTCTTCCAGATCAGCAGATTCTTCAGGAGCAAATCTGCCCAGCACGTGACCGGTGACGCTCCTGTCGCCGCCAGGGTGGCCGACGCCCACTCTAACGCGGGTGCATGCTTTTGAGCCAAAGGCGTCAATAATGGAACGGATGCCGTTATGCCCCCCGTGCCCCCGGTTTTTGGCAATTTTTAGTTTTCCAAAATCAAGATCCATATCATCGTGAACCACCAGGATGTCAGCCAGATCAATTTTATAAAATGAAGCAAATTTCTGGAGTGAAAAACCGCTTCGATTCATATAGGTCATCGGTTTGACCAGAAGAATCGTTCTCGAACCGATTTTGAATTTCACATACTGTGCGTCAAATTGAGATCTGTCAAGCGGGTGCCCGAATTCTTCAGAAAGGGTGTCAATAACCCAGAAACCAATATTGTGACGGGTCTGGGAATACTTCCGACCGGGATTTCCCAGACCCGCTATCAAAATGAATTCTGAATCAGACATAACTGCAAGGAGATGTTCTATTCAGAGGCGTTTTCAGCTGCAGGTGCTGCAGTAGGTTCTGCAATTTCATCAATTTCTTCTTCATCTTCGACTTTTTCTTCAGCAGTCGGTGCCACCAGGGTGATGACGGTGAAATTGACTTCATGGGGAATTTCTACGGCAGGACCGGCATCAATGTCTTCGACATGAACAGAGTCACCCACATCAAGGTCAGAAATATCGATTACAATGCTTTCAGGTGTATCTGCCGGCTTACAGAGCACTTCGAGTTCACGGCGGATAATCTGAAGCAGCCCGCCCATTTTAACCCCCTGGCTGACGCCAGTGGTTTCAACCGGTACCGTAACGTGAACTTTTGTGTCCATATCAATTTCATGAAGGTCCACATGCAGGTAATTCAGCCCAAAGGGATCCATTTGCATGTCTTTGAGCATGACAATGGTTTCTTTACCATCGCTGCCTTCAACCTTGAGGTTGAAAAAAAGCCCTGTTGAACCATGATCTCTTATGATTTTGACAAAACTGCCGGTTTCAATCGAAAGCATGGTGGGATCGGTTTTTGCACCATAGAGAATCGCCGGAATTTTCTGGGCTTGTCTTAATTGTCTGGCAGGCCCTTTACCAGCCTTTTCCCTGATTTTTGCGCTAAGTTCAATAAGTTCCAATGTTTTTTCCTCCGTGTCCGTGTTGTGCTGGAACCGGACAACTCATATATAAATTAAACAAATAAAGAATTAACAGAATCCCCTCTGTAACTGCGAACGATTGCCTCTGCCACCAGTTTGGCAATGGATAAAGTTTCTATTTTACCACAATTCTGGGCAGCTTCGGACAGCGGGATGGTGTCCGTTGCAACAAGAGAGCTCAAAGCAGATTTTTCAATACGATCGATAGCCGGCCCTGACAGAACCGGGTGGGTGCAGTAGGCATGAACCGCCTTGGCCCCGTTCTCGATAATAACACTTGCTGCTTCAGTTAAGGTACCGGCAGTATCCACCATATCATCAATAACAATCGTGACCTTATCTTTCACATCCCCGATAATGGCCATGGCTTTGGCTTTGTTCGGTGCGCTCCTTCTTTTATCCACGATGGCCAGACTGGCATTCAGCCGTTTGGCGTACGCCCTTGCCCGTTCAACACCGCCCGCATCCGGTGACACCACGACCAGTCCTTCAGGAAAACGATTTTTGATGTGGTCAATGACCACAGGCGCTGCATAAAGGTTGTCCACCGGGATATTGAAAAACCCCTGAATCTGACCGGCATGAAGGTCGATGGTGATCACCCTGTGAACACCGGTATTCTCCAGTAGATCCGCCACCAGCTTTGCGCTGATCGGCACTCTTGGAGATACTTTTTTATCCTGTCGTGAATACCCGAAATACGGGATTACAGCGGTAATTCTGCTTGCAGAAGAGCGTTTGAAGGCATCAATGAGAAGCAGGAGCTCCACAAGATTATCATTCACCGGGTAACACGTCGATTGTACGACGTATATTTCCTGACGCCGCACGTTTTCATGAATCTCAACCTGTGTTTCGCCATCGCTGAACCGGTTAACCTTCAGTCTTCCCAAAGGTTTTGCCAGATATTCCGATATCCGGCCGGCCAGGGTCGGGTTTGAATTTCCAGCAAAAAGTGACAAGCCATTCATAGTCAGATCTCTTTATTCCAAATTAGGGTCATCTATGGCTGGGGCGAGAGGATTCGAACCTCTGAATGCAGGGATCAAAACCCTGTGTCT
>CAZLNA010000417.1:0-2301 GCA_964560485.1 uncultured Desulfobacula sp.
CCCCTTCAAAGTCGCATTAATGCAACCATAAAGGCTCATCAATCATACAACCCGGGGAATTATATTTTAAATTGATCCACCGCCTGTTTCAATTCTGATGACAGTTGATCGAGATTGCCTGAAAAGGTTTTGACAATATCCGATTTTTCAGCCATCTCAGTGACGGCCCCATTGACATCTGCCATATCCACGGCAATATCATTGATTCCTGATGAGCTGTCAGCCACCCGCTGGCTGACCTGGGCAATGTCACCGGACACCTCGCCGATCTCACTGGAAATATCGTTTGTCGTGACGGACTGTTCCTCCACAGCAGCAGCAACACCGTCAATCATACCATTGACCGACTGAATATCGGTTTGAACCGTGTTTATCCGGTCGATGGCCAGTGTGGTTGCCTCCTGGATATTATCAATTTTCTGCTTGATGTCCGCAGTGGCATTGGCCGTTTGTGCCGCCAGTTCTTTTATTTCCATGGCCACCACGGCAAATCCCTTGCCCGATTCACCGGCTCTGGCCGCCTCAATCGTGGCATTCAAAGCCAGCAGGTTGGTCTGATTTGAAATTTCGCTGATGGTATCCACCACATCCCCGATGGCGTCAGCAGATTCTCCCAGCAGGGTGATTTTTTCCGCGGCCTGTGTGGTCTGTTCGACGGCCTGGGAACTGCTGGAGCGGGTTTTATCCGTACTGTCAGAAATATCCCGAATGGTGGCGGCAATGTCCTCCACAGAAGTCAGCACACGGCCCAGGCGGGAAGAGGCATTTTCCATTGCTCCGGCCGCGTCTGCCAGATCGTCCTTCATATGATTGGCAGAATCGGCCACCCGGTTTGATGTCTGAACCATCTCCTCAGAGCCGGCCGCCATATTCTCGGAAACCCCTAAAACGTCCGTGGCGATTTTATCCAGCGGTTCAGAATTTTTACTGATATCCCCGATGATACCCTGCAGTTTTTCAACAAACCGGTTGAACCAGAATCCCAGCCGCCCCACCTCATTGCTTGACGTCTCATCCAACCTTACCGTTAAATCACCGTCCCCTTCAGCAATGTCATTGAGCATATCAATGGCATGGTTCAGAGGCCGAGTGATCCGGCCGGAAATCCAGAAACCGATGGCCAGGGCCAGAACGATCGCGGCAATCACCAGAATCATCTGGGTGGCCTGCCACCGGTTAACGGTACCGGCAGATGCCTCCATGCTCCTGCCGACACTGGTGTTCAACTCTTTTCCATCCGACAGCACCTTCTTTTCCACCGATTCGATCTGCCCCACAATTTTCCCGAATGTGGCGGACAATTGACCGGTCATGGCAATTTCCTGTTTCTTGGCTTCAATCATGCCATCAAAGGCAGATGAAAAAAGCTGCAGTTTGTCCAGCAGTTCCGTGGTGGTTTCATGCTCGGGCAGTTCAATCAGTTCACTGTTGATATTGTTTTTTAACGCCAGAATTTTCCCTGACGCCTGGTCCAGACCGGCCTGGTTTTCCGCTGTCACGATATCATTCACCAGTGCCAGCTGCCGGTTGGCAATGGACTGGACTGACATGGCTGCCCTGACTGCAGAGATGGACATCTCCGATACCATCATCAGTTCATCCATCCTGTCGGAAATTTGCTTTGCTGACAGGCCGTTATCAGACGCTTCGACCCCAGCCTCATCATCCGGCTTTGCAGTCAACCTGGAAATGATGTCATTCACACTGGCAATTTCACCTTCAATGCTGGCCACGGATTCATCAACAGTCAGGGTCACACCGGTTTTGGTGAGCGTATTAATCTCTTCCAGAGTCTGTATGGTTGTTTGAACCAGCGTGTCCAGTTGAGCCGCAGATGAAATAACCTCTTTTTTGTTTTCAATCAAATCCTTTATGGCTGCATAAATCTGGTCGATTCCGGCGGAAGCCGGTGCTGATTTCCCGGTCAGACCGGTTAATGCAGATGTTGATTTTTCCAGATCTTCAACCGACTTTCCTTCGGAGATGTCAACAATCAGATTTCGCAGTGGAATCAATTGCTGGATGCGCTGATTTTGATCGGCCACATTGGCAGAGACCTCTTTCTGGGTGTCAAGCATCACCGCCTTGACCTGGTTTAGAGAAAAAATGCCTGCCCCACCTGAAAACGCTGTTAAAACGGCACAGATTAAAAATCCGCCCACAAGAAGAAGACGTAAGGAAAGATTAGCTAAAAACCGCATAAGCGACTCCTGTTTTATAGATTGGCATTGATTTTTTTGAGATTGAATATTGATCAAAATATACACCAATTCAGACAAATTGTATAGTAATGACAGTGAG
>CAZLNA010000418.1:0-2300 GCA_964560485.1 uncultured Desulfobacula sp.
GTGTGGGACTATCCAGGATTTCCAGATGATCTATGTCGCATCCTGCGGCGAGGGCATCAATGCCTATAACCTGGTGGAATCCACACTGGTCCAGTTTCCGGATTCAGACATTTCCGTGGTCAAGGTGCCCCACATCCGGACCACGGAACAGGTGGATGAGCTGATTGAAAAAATCACCTGCATTGAAAGCCTGATCATCCACACCATTGTCAACCAGGACTTAAGGCAGTACCTGACCCGCAAGGGGATCGACAACAGTATTGTCACCATCGACCTGATGGGGCCGGTCATCTCCAAGATCCAGACTTTTTTAAACCAGAAGCCGCTCCAGGTGCCGGGCCTGTACAGGGAAATCCACCAGATAGACCTGAAGCAGGTCTCTGCCATTGATTTTGCCCTGGCCCATGATGACGGGCTCAACCCGGAGACCCTGGGCAATGCGGAAATTATCCTGGTCGGCCTTTCCAGGGCCGGCAAAACCCCGCTGTCCATGTATATGGCGGTGATGGGATGGAAGGTGGCCAATATTCCGTATGTGCCGGGCGTGAGCATGCCCGACTCGCTCAAAACGGTTGACCGCAGACGGATCATCGCCCTGAACATCAATGCGGACCAGCTCCTGGCCCACCGGAAAATGCGCCAGGAAAACCTGGGCACCAAAGATATCTATTCCTATTCATCCCGCAAGGACATTGAGCGGGAAATCCAGTATGCACAAAAATACTTTGTCACCAGCGGCTTTTCCATGATTGACGTGAGCAACAAGCCCATTGAGACCAGTGCCGAAGAGATCGCTGAAATGATCACCCGCCGGTTCAAGGCCAATGCACATCTTTAAAGGCAAAAGGCAAAAAGGCAAAAATAACCCGGTCCAGCCAATTTTTCCGCAATATTTTTATTGAAATCGCCTCAAACAATTCGATATACCATAACAGCACCCAATCTGAATCACAGTGAGGTATGAATGAGAAAAATAGTATGCATGATACTGGCCCTCTTGTTTCTCACGGCGGCACCATCTTTTGCAGACAAGCGGACCGCCCTTGTCATCGGCAATGGTTCCTATCATACGCTGACAAAACTCAAGAACCCGGTCAATGACGCCAAAGACATGAAGGCCGCCCTTGAACAACTCGGCTTTGATGTCATCTTGCTCACCAATGCAGGCCGCTCGAGCATCCGTGGCGCTGTCAGGCGGTTTGAGGATAAAATCAGGCAGGGGGGCGTCGGCCTCTTTTATTATGCCGGACATGGCGTGCAGGTGGACGGCACGAATTATATCATCCCGGTTGGTGTGGACATCAAGCGCAAATACGATGTCGAGGACCAGGCCCTGAAGATGAGATATATTCTGGGCGCAATGGAAGCGGCCAACAATAATCTGAACATCATCATCCTTGATGCCTGCCGCGATAATCCGTTCAGAAGTTTTAGAGGCTCTTCCAAAGGGCTTGCCCGCATGGATGCACCCAAAGGGTCCATCATCGCCTATGCCACGGCACCGGGAAAACTGGCAGAAGACGGTGCGGGCCGGAACGGCACCTATACCAGACATCTTCTGAAGAATCTAAAGGTGCCTGGCGTGTCAGTGAAGGCGATACTGAATCAAACCGGGCTCGATGTCATGCAGGCAACCCGTGAGGAACAGATTCCCTGGGTATCCACCACCCCGATCCCGGATTTTTATCTCAAGGGCAAAAGCTCCCAAGGCTCTGTAACTCTTACACCGGTCCAAACACCGCCGAATCTGCCGCCTGAAACCGGCGGCATCGGCGACATGGACACGGTGATTCAAGAAAGAGAGGCGGCTAAGAAAAAATGGCAGGAGTGGCAATCCCGCATGCAGCAGGATTATGCCAAGGCCCAGCGGTATGAGAAAAGTAGCAGCCTGAACCCCAAAGAAAAGGCTGCGGTGTGGCAGAAATTCATCACGGCATGGGCCACTGAAAATCCCTATTCAACAGCGGACGACACCCTGCGCGCCCAGGCAGGCATACGCCTTCAGCACTGGAAAACCCAGAAACCTGCTGATTCCGCCCCCCCTTCAAACAGCACCACGCTTGCCATGGGCACAAAACCAACCGCACCGGCAAAAGTTTCGAAACGCCCATTTACCGAACCCATTACCGGCATGGAATTTGTCTGGGTACCGGCAGGGTGTTTTCAGATGGGATCCAATTCAGGGGATGATGATGAAAAGCCGGTGCATGAGGTCTGTGTGGACGGGTTCTGGATGGGAAAGTATGAGGTGACCCAGGGCCAGTGGAAAGCGATCATGGGCAGCAATCCCTCATATTTTA
>CAZLNA010000419.1:0-2296 GCA_964560485.1 uncultured Desulfobacula sp.
GAGCCGGCTGTCAGATTCACTGGAACTTGCCCTCTCTGTGTCCATGGGGTACCTCACAGTCCAGAACCTGACCCGGTCTGAAGAAACCGTCTTCAGCGAGTCAGCCGCCTGCCTCAAATGCAATATCGAGTATCCGGAATTCACACCGGCCAGCTTTTCGTTTAATTCTCCGCAAGGGGCCTGTCCCAGATGTGACGGGCTTGGGATACGCATGCAGATGGATCCGGATCTGGTGGTGCCGGACCCGTCGCTGTCCCTCAGGCTCGGCGCTGTTCTGCCCTGGGCCGAAAGGCACTCTGTTCAGTTCATGGAATTTCTCGATGCCCTGGTCACCCACTACGGCCATGACATCTACACCCCGTTTAAGGACCTGCCGAAATCTTTTCAAAAGGTCATCCTGTTCGGGTCCGGTTCTGAAAAAATCAATTTTTATGTTGAACGTGAAGGCAAACGGATTACCTATACAAAAAAATTTGAAGGCGTTGTCCCGCTTCTCGAGGATAAATATGCCCAGGCATCGACCAAAACCGAAAAACACGCACTCAGCCAGTTCATGAGCACCCGCCCCTGTCCGGCCTGCAACGGCACCCGGCTGAACCAGGCAGCCAGGGCAGTTAAAATTAATGATCAGGGTATTGCCGACATCACCGCCATGACCATCAAGGCGGCTGCAGCATATTTCAAAAGCCTCTCCCTTGATGGAAACCGGCAGCAGATTGCCCGGGGGATTCTTGACGAGCTGGTCCACAGGCTCGGCTTTCTTGACAATGTGGGCCTTGATTACCTCACCCTTGACCGGGCTGCATCCTCTCTGTCCGGCGGAGAAAGCCAGCGCATACGCCTGGCCACCCAGATCGGCTCCAAACTCAGCGGTGTGCTCTATGTGCTGGATGAGCCGAGTATCGGCCTTCACCAGCGGGACAATGCAAGGCTGTTATCCACCCTCATGGACCTGAAACGCCTTGGCAACACCGTGCTGGTGGTGGAGCATGACCAGGATACGATCCGGGCCTGCGACCATGTGATCGATATCGGCCCTGCTGCCGGCGTTCACGGCGGAGAACTGGTGTTTTCAGGACCGCCGGAACAACTGCTGAAAAGCAAAACCTCATTGACCGGTCAATACCTGTCCGGAAAGCTGTCCATCCCGCTGCCGGATCACAGGCGTACCGGGAATGGAAATCATATCACCATTCAAGGGGCATCTGCCAATAACCTGAAAAAAATTGATGTTTCATTTCCCTTGGGCTCTTTTACCTGTGTGACCGGCGTATCCGGTTCCGGCAAATCCAGCCTGGTGCTGCACACCCTTTACCGCCTGCTGGCCAGCCGCATCAACCGGTCAAAAAAACCTGTGGGCAAATTCAAAGAGATCACAGGGCTTGAGCATGTGGACAAAATCGTTCACATTGATCAGTCGCCCATCGGCAGGACCCCGAGAAGCAATCCTGCCACCTACACCCAGGTCTTCAATTCCATCCGCACCCTTTTTGCGCAGACCCGGGCGGCCCGTGCAAAAGGCTTCAGCCCGGGCCGGTTCAGCTTTAATGTCAAAGGCGGCAGGTGCGAAGCCTGCGCCGGGGACGGTATCATTAAAATTGAAATGCATTTTCTGCCGGATGTTTATGTGGCCTGTGATGTATGTCGCGGCAAACGATATAACCGCGATACCCTGGATATCCATTACAAGGGTAAGAATATTGATCAGGTGCTCGCCATGACCATCAATCAGGCCATGACCTTTTTTGAAAACATCTCGGCCATAAGGACCAGGCTGAAAACCCTGGTTGAGGTGGGACTGGGTTATATTACGCTCGGACAGCCTGCCACCACCCTGTCCGGCGGTGAAGCCCAGCGGATCAAGCTGGCCAGGGAATTGTCAAAGAGGGGCACTGGCAAAACCGTCTATATCATGGATGAACCCACGACCGGACTTCACAGCGATGATATCAGAAAACTGCTCATGGTGGTCAACCGCCTGGTGGATAACGGCAACACCGTGGTCGTGATTGAACACAACCTTGACGTGATCAAGTCGGCAGACCATGTGATCGATCTCGGGCCTGAAGGCGGCCAGGATGGCGGGCAGATTATTGCACAGGGTACGCCTGAAGAGATTGCAGATCATCCAAGGTCGCACACAGGCTTTTTTTTGAACAAGATCCTGAACCCGGATTAGATCTTAATGCCGGTTAATACGGACGGAATAAAGGCCTTTATTCCCTGATGCCTTTCATAGGCATCTCAAAAAAGTTTTTTGACCTAACGTCTGCGTTTTCGGGAAAATTAAATCCTC
>CAZLNA010000420.1:0-2288 GCA_964560485.1 uncultured Desulfobacula sp.
ATTACACCCAAGCACGGCAGAAGGGTGTCCTATTTATCCAGTATAACCTGGATACGAAACCTGAAGTTGCAACCAAAGAGTCGCATGTAAACGTAACCGTCTTTGACCCCATACTCGGCCAATACATTGAAATCCATGCAGACCTGCTGGTGCTGGCAACCGGCATTTCACCGGTACTTCCCAAAGACCTTTCAGCCCATTTCGGTATCCAAACAGATGCATCTGGTTTTTTTGATGAGGCAGATGCCAAATGGCGGCCTGTGGATGCCTTAAAAGAGGGGGTGTTTGTCTGCGGTCTCTGCCATTCTCCCCGGAATATTCCAGAGGCGGTTGCCAGCGCTGAAGCCGCTGCCCAGCGGTCGTTAAGGCTCCTTGGCCACAGCCGTCTGGCCGCAGGTTCCCATGTCGCCCAGGTCCGCCACAGCCTGTGCAGCCGTTGTGAGCGCTGTATCGAAACCTGTCCCTACGGCGCCCGGACCCTGGACCCGGCTGCAGAACAGGTCTTGGTCAATCCGGTCATGTGCCAGGGCTGCGGGTCCTGTGCAGCCGTCTGCCCCAATGGTGCTTCGGTCCTTGCAGGATTCAAGGACCAGCAGGTGTTTGACACCATTGATTCCCTGTTTTGATAAAGGTGCCTATGACGATAAAACCCCGGAAAATAGAAAAACCCAGACAGATCCTGCTGGTGGATGACGAGCAGGATATCCGCGAGGTGCTTGGCATTGCTTTGGCAGATATGGGATATGATGTACTTGAAGCTGAAAACGGCAGGGACGCCATGACGCTCTTCAAGGCCAGAAAGCCGATGATTGTGCTAACAGACATCAAGATGCCTGGTATGGACGGCATTGATGTCTTAAAGCAGATCAAACGGGAGAACCCCTACGCACAGGTCATCATGATCACTGGACACGGGGATACGGATATTGCCATTAAAAGCCTCAAGCATGAGGCGGTTGACTTTATATCCAAGCCCATCAGCAATGAAGCCCTGGAGATTGCTCTTAAGCGGGCCAATGAGAAAATCCTCACCCGGCAACAGCTAAGCCGGTATACGGAAAGCCTTGAGGATTTGGTCAGGGAAAAGACAATGCTCCAGGACAACCTGTCCTCCCTGGGCGTGATGATTGGTTCCATCTCCCACAGTGTCAAAGGACTTTTAACCAAACTGGACGGAGGGATTTATCTTGTTGAGTCAGCCCTAAAGAAAAAAGAACTGAACCAGCTTGAAGAGGGGCTTGAAATATTGAAACAGACCATCGCCCGCATCAAAAAAATGATCTTTGATATCCTCTATTATTCAAAAGAGCGGCAGATGAAAATCCAGAATCTTGCCTTGATGCAATTTGCAGAGGATGTTGCAGACACCAGCCAGACAAAAGCCGATTTCAATGGGGTCAGCATCATCCGTCAGTTTGAGGGTGCCCCAGCCCAAATAAAGGCAGACCCGGATTTTTTAAGGTCCGCCCTGATCAATATTCTGGACAATGCTGTTGATGCCTGTATTGAGGATCCTATACAAAAAGACCACTGTGTTCATTTCTCGATAAAAACAGAGGCAGGTCATATTATCTTTGAAATCCGAGACAACGGAGTGGGCATGGACCAGAAGACAAAAAACAAAGTCTTTAACCTGTTCTTTTCATCCAAAGAGAGCAAAGGCACCGGGTTCGGCCTTTTCATCTCCAAAAACATCATTGAGCAGCATGGCGGATTTATTACTTTAAGGTCGGCAAAAGGCAAAGGCAGTTGTTTCTCTATTAAGCTGCCAAATTAGACCTCAAGGTCGTACTTCAAGGCCGGACGGGCCATATGCCCCATTGTTGTCTTCTCGGGCTATGGGAAAGCGGATGGTAAAGGTGGTCAAATAGTTGTCAGGGTCTGAAGTAACCTCAATATTACCTTTGCACTCCTTGATGATGCCGTAGCTAATAGAGAGACCAAGACCTGTCCCCTTGCCCACCTCTTTGGTGGTATAGAAAGGTTCAAATATCTTTTCCCTGACATGGGCTTTCATACCGATCCCGGTATCAGATAATCTGACAATGACCTGCCGGTCTTTTTCCAGGGTTTCAATGATAATTTTATCATTTTCAATTGCTGTCCCTGTTTTTTCATTTTTTTCCTCAATGGCATCACGGGCATTCACCATGAGGTTGATAAACACCTGTTCGATGCGACCCGGATCCGCTTTAACCCAGGGCAGATTTTCTGTCAGCAGCCACACAACCTCAATCCCCCTGACCTTGAGCTGCTGGCTGAAAATATCATGGGCTCTTTTGAGGATG
>CAZLNA010000421.1:0-2287 GCA_964560485.1 uncultured Desulfobacula sp.
GGCCAGTTCGTCAAGATGATCACCCATCAGATGGATGACAATCGGGGCTTCGGGCATGCCCACACTGTCTGAAAAAAAGTTGATCTGCCGGGCTCCGGCTATGTCCGGAACATGGGCCTGCCATTGCTTGAGGATGTCTGTGGCTTTTATGTCGCGGTCCCGGGCAGAGACCAGTACCACCTGGACACTGCCGTACCAGGCGGCACTTTTTTCGATTTCTCCGGCCTCATCTCCCAGAAGGTGACCGCTCAGACTCATCTTGCTGACAATGACCGGTTTCCCTTCACGGTCCTTGAGGCGGCCGGCTGCACGGTCAAGGGCCTGGTTGAGTTTTTTCACGCCCTGCCGGGTGGATTCGATGTCTGTTCCCACGGGAAATTCTATGGTTGCGGTGATCACAGATCCCTGTGTGTCCGGAAAGAGATCAAAGGGGAGGAAACCGCCCATGACAATGCCGATGGTGACAAAAACAAGGCTGATCCCGCAGGAGACCGTAAAATACCTGTTTTTGATCGTGCGCCGTAAAAAGGGCTGGTATATCTTTTGGATAAAAGCGTCGAGCCTGCGGCCGGCAATACCGGATAGCCGGTTCAGCCAGTGCCCCCTGCCTTCACCGGAGTGAGCGCTGGTATTGAGATGGGCCGGCAGCAGAACAAAGCATTCGACCAGGGAAATCAACAGGCAGGCGATCACAGTCAGTGGCAGGATAGCGATGAATTTTCCCATCATACCCTGGACAAACAAAAGGGGCATAAAGGCCACAACACTTGTAAACACAGCCACCAGCACAGGCAGCCCCACTTCTTTGACACCGGTTATGACCGCATCCAGAGAATCTGCGCCGTTTTTTCGGTGAAAAAGAATGGCTTCTCCCATGACAATGGCATCATCAGCAATAATGCCCAGTACCATGATCAGGCTGAACAGGGAGACCATGTTCAATGTTCCGGAGTTGAGCCAAAGGATCACCAGCCCACCGAGAATTGAGAACGGGATCCCGGCTGCCACCCAGAAAGCGAGCCTGGCATCAATGAACATCCACAGGATGATCAGAACAAAAATCAGGCCGTAGAGTCCGTTTTTGACCAGACTGTTGATCCGGTCTGTTGTGGCAATGCTGGCATCAAACAGAATGCCGATCTCCATGCCGGGAAGCAGCGCAGCCTTTTTTTCTGCCAGATAGGACCGTACTGCCTTTGAAATCTTGACAGCATCCTCTTTTTCGGTCTTGTGGATATTGATCAGGATTCCGGGCCGGCCGTTTATGCTCACAAACGCGTCTGCCTGGACAAATCCGTCTGTTACCTGTGCAATGCTGGCCAGAGGGATCTGTTCACCGGCCGGGCTGGTCACGGCAATGATTTCCCTGATCTGTTCTGCTGTAGCTCTCTTGCCCATGGCCCTGAGGGTGAAAGAGCGGTCACGGCCCTTGATGTCTCCGGCGGACATCTCAATGCTGTTCGACCGGACAATACGGGCAAGATCCGGGATGCTCAGGTCATATGCCTGAAGATCGGCCAGTGAGATTTCAACACTGATTTCGTCCTGCCGGGCACCGTCGATAAATACTTTTGAAACCGTGTCAAGTCGGACAAGATCATCTCTGATGGCAAGTGCTGATGTTTTCAAGGCTTTTTCCCCGGTCCCTTTGCCGGGGTCGCCGTCAGTATCATAACTGATAAAAAGGGTCATCACGGCAAAAGAGTGGAGCGGCTGGATGATCACCGGTTTTTTCGCATTCTCCGGAAACCCGGATATGGCATCCACCTGCGCCTTGACCCGCTCAAGGACATCTTGAGGATCATATCCGGGTGCCACAGTAAAGAGTGCTTTTCCAAAACTGTCCTGCGCAATGGTCCGGATATCAAAAATCCCTTCAAGCCCCTGGGTGGCCATTTCAATCTTTCGTAAAATGCCCTCTTCGATATTGACCGGGTCAGCACCGGGCCATTCCATGCTCACTTCCACCATATCATGGGCCATGACCGGCAGATCTTCTTTTACCATCCGGGTGACGGCAAGGATGCCGGTCATGAGGACCACCAGAAAAATAATAGTGCTGAACACATGGTTTCGGGCAATGGATTTCAGGATATCAGTCACGATTTTCCCCTGATTGAATGATCTTGATTTTCCGGGCCAGATCAGCCTCCGTTACCTGTGATACCACCACAACATCTCCCTGTGTCAGGCCGCTTCGCACATAAATATGATGCCCGTTTTCCCGGGCGATGGTAACCGTTTTTCTTACATGCGTCTCACCAGATATGGTCAGAAGGGTATCACC